>NZ_DATERI010000037.1:0-9101 GCF_035271705.1 Buttiauxella sp. | reverse complement strand
TGAATAGACCCGGGTTTCGTAGACACTTTTTTGCCTCATAATGGAGGCTTAATGAAGGAGTGTTTATGTCAGCAAAAACGTTCACTGAAGAATTCAAAATCGAAGCCGTAAAGCAGGTCACTGAGCAGGGATATCCCGTATCTGAGGTCGCCTCACGACTTGGGGTATCGACTAACAGCCTTTATGCCTGGGTTAAGCGTTACCAAAAACCTGAACCCCAGCGCAAACAGGATGATGCTCTCCAGCTTGAAGTAAAACGTCTCAGACAAGAACTTAAGCGGGTAACTGAAGAGCGAGATATTTTAAAAAAGGCCGCCGCGTACTTTGCAAGAACATCCGGCTGAAGTACGCCTTTATTAAAAAAATGTCGCCATTTTACCCTGTACGCCGTATGTGCCTGGTCCTTGGCCTTCATTACAGCGGCTATTACCAGTGGCTAAAGCAGCCAGAATCATTGCGCGCCCGACAGGATGAACGCCAGACTGGCCTCATTAAGCAACTGTGGCTTGAAAGTGGTACGGTTTATGGTTACCGAAAAATCTGGCTCGATATGAAAGACCTGGGTGAACGCGCTGGACGTAACAGGGTTGCGCGGTTAATGAGGCTCGCTGAATTAGCATCCCAGACCGGATATCGAAAACGACGTTACTACGGTGGTGGAAAACCGTCGGTTGCCAGCCCTAATTACCTTGAGCGGCAGTTCATTGTCCCGACCCCAAATACGCATTGGGTGAGTGACATGACCTATATAAGGACGCATGAAGGCTGGTTATATCTGGCCGTTGTTCTCGATCTCTTCTCACGTCGGGTTATAGGCTGGAGCATGGGAGGACGAATGACCGCTGAGTTAGTGATGGATGCATTATTGATGGCAGTATGGCGGCGTAAACCAACGGCAGAAGTATTGATCCATTCAGATCAGGGGTCTCAATATACCAGCGAAAGGTGCCAGCATTTTATGGCATCTCACAATTTAAAAAGCAGTATGAGTCGCCGCGGTAATTGCCATGATAACGCGGTAGCAGAAAGTTTTTTCCAGCTGCTGAAGCGAGAGCGTATCAAGAAACGGATCTATAAAAACAGAGCAGAAGCGAAAGCGGATCTCTTCGATTATATAGAGATGTTTTATAATGCCAGGCGTCGTCACAGCGCATGTGAAGATCAAGCACCTGCAGAGTATGAAAGTGCCTGGTTCATGAGGCACGGAACCGTCTAGGAAACTAGGGTCTATTCACTGCTTGAACAACACCTGCGCGAACCGGGTGTGGCATTCACCTCCACACAGGCCACTCGCGATTGGCTCAGGCTGAAAATGGGAACCTTTGAGCGTGAAGAATTTGTCGTGCTGTACCTCAATAACCAGAACCAGCTGCTTGCCCACGAAACACTGTTCACCGGCACCCTCAATCACACTGAAGTTCATCCCCGGGAAGTGGTGAAACGCGCCCTGTACTTTAACGCTGCGGCGGTGATATTTGCCCATAACCACCCTTCCGGGGAGGTTGCACCAAGTCAGGCAGACAAGGTTATTACCCAGAGACTGGTGCAGGCGCTGATGCTGGTGGAAGTTCGAGTGCCCGACCACCTGATTGTCGGTGGCAGACAGATTTTCTCTTTCGCCGAACATGGCCTTCTTTAAACAGGAATAAAATTATGAATAAAGACGTTACTCAAACCTGGGGTCTTAAACGAGATATGGAACCGTGTTTCGGAGCGCGGCTGGTACAGGAAGGTCATCGTCTGCATTTTCTGGCGGACCGGGCAGGATTTATCGGCACGTTTAGCGAAGCACAGGCCCGACAACTGGATGAAGCCTTTCCGCATTTTGTCGCGTATATGGAATTGATGCTGCTCTCCGGTGAGCTGAATCCCCGATGCGCGCACTGCGTCACGCTTTATCGTAAAGGGCTGACCTGTGAAGCCGATTCGCTGGGCAGTCATGGGTACGTGTATATCGCTGTTTATCCCTCGAATCAGGTTAAAGGCTGATGCTCAGCATCATCCCGGCTTTGTAAACCTTCAAACCTTCTCTTCTTTTATTAAGGGACTCAACACATGCAAAGTTCAACTGTACCGGCCACGGTGCCGGTTTTGTCACATCTGTCACCCGTGCAGGTCTGGCAGCAACTGTTAACTTATCTGCTGGAGAACCATTACGGCCTCACACTCAACGACACGCCATTCCATGAGGACGCGGCTATTCAGGAACATATCGAAGCAGGAATAACACTGGCTGATGCGGTGAATTTCCTAGTGGAACGCTACGAGCTGGTGCGAACTGACCGCAAAGGATTCACCTGGCAGGAGCAGACGCCATTTCTGACCGCTACAGATATTCTCAGAGCCAGGCGAGCTACCGGATTAATGAATTCTTAAATTCTTCGAGCCTCATTCCTGATTTTTACCTCTGCACTTTCCACTCTTTATATTCACCGCATAATGCGCCTGCCATTCCCGGCAGGCGTGTTTGCTTT
Source organism: Buttiauxella sp. (assembly GCF_035271705.1). GTDB lineage: Bacteria > Pseudomonadota > Gammaproteobacteria > Enterobacterales > Enterobacteriaceae > Buttiauxella. The sequence goes on along the minus strand of NZ_DATERI010000037.1, from coordinate 6,627 downwards.
TATGGATGATTGACGATGCAAACAGAACCCGATGTATTAACGGAACACAATGAACTCATCTGTTCGACCAGTATCGAACGAGTAGTCTCTGGCCGCGATGCAGCACTGCAGCAGATTGAACAGCTCATCCAGCAGCTTGATGCCATTTCACGGTTAACTTCAGAAGTTGGCGGTGGCACTGCCCAAGACTGGGCGATGAAGGCTGGACACCGCTACGATAGCTGGATGACTGAAAAGGTGGATAAAGCTCTGCCTGCCGTCACCCGCAATATTGACCGCAGTATCTGGCGAGACTTGATGTTGAAGTCTGGCATGATGGCCTTGATGGATGCTCAGGCCCGTGACCAGTGGCATAAGAACCTGGAGGAGGGGGATCTGCCTGCCATCAGCGAGGCGAATATCCTCAGTACTTTTGAGCAGCTACATCGGAACAAAATGGATGTATTTGAGCGTGGCATTATCAATGTCTTTAAAGGGCTGTCGTGGGATTACAAAACCAATAGTCCCTGCAGCTTTGGTAAAAAGATCATCGTCAACAATCTGGTGACGCATAGCCGCTGGGGCTTTAGCTTAAACTGGGGCTGGCAGCGGGATCAATTAGCGGACCTGGAACGAATGCTGTTTCTGCTTGATGGTAAACCGATACCCGACAACCGTGGCGATGTTACTACTCGATTGATGGAGCATATTCGGGACAACCCTTCGAAGGATGTTTACAAAGATGAGTTCTTTAGCATTCGTTACTTTCAGAAGGGTACTGCGCACATCACTTTTAAGCGGTACGATCTGACAGAAAAGATGAATGATATCGTGGCAAAATACTACCCGAGGATGTTAGCCTCCAGATAATAAGTATGTTTGTCATTCATCAACAAATATCCCACAAAAACCTGACATTTTCTTTTAGGACCAACAATGGGACCAAAATGAAAATTGAACTGGTAATTATCTCATACAAAACAAAATGTTATAAAACCAATTCAGACTCCCCCAGCCCAAAATTCTCCATCGGTGATTACCAGAGTCATCCGATGAAGTCCTAAGAGCCCGCACGGTGCAAGCCCTGCGGGCTTTTTTGTGCCCTCAATTTGTCTCGCGAAGTCCGAAGAAAACGAATTAAATCCGAACCTTTAGGCCCAATCAGCCTCGCCGTCTCCCCTATCTCCAATCCTGTCTTTTCCCCCATCGCGCAAAAAGATAAATCCTGCGATACCCATAAACGCCCCCCGCGACACTCCATCCTTTTATCCAGGTTGGTGCTAATCCAGATCCAAACTAAACAGTCGACTCAGCGCTATCTTGCCGCTGCGGGTTACGGTCACTTCGCGATAGCCCTGCGTGTGGGTGATCCACTTTTTCTGCAGTAACAACGTCATGAGTGCCTGCCCCGCATCCCCGCCCAGATGAAAACGTCTTTCGCTCCAGTCGAGGCACGGGCAGCAAGGCTTGCGGCGCGGACGCGGATCAAGCACTGCGCCAATACGTTGAAAATGCGCTTTCCCGGCGGGCGTCAGCGCATTGCCGTCAGCCACAATCCAGTGGTCATGGAGCATAAAATCATAGATTTTTACCGCCAGTTCTCCAGCCAAATGGTCATAACAGGTTCGGGCGTAACGTAAAACGACCGGCGTAGTCGGAGTAAAAGCAGTCTGGCTGCGCATGGAAACGCTCATGAGGTTTTCCAGCAGCCCGGCGATATGATGGCCCGCCAGACTGTAATAGCGGTGGCGTCCCTGCGTCAGGCAAATCACCAGCCCGTTGCTGAGAAGCCGAGCGAGGTGCCCGCTGGTGGTGGAGGCAGCGATGCCCGCCACCGCACTGAGTTCCGTGGCTGTCCACGCGCGCCCGTCCATCAGGGCGCACAAAATACTGACCCGTGACGGGTCAGAGATGGCGGAAGCGACCAGTGACATGGATTGTTCAAGAGACGCATCCGGCTCACTGTCGTGTTCGTTGTGAAGAACTTTCATACAGCGTGTGTTGCCCATTTTTGGGTGACTTCAGCCGCCCGGATATCGTCATCCGTTAGCAGAATAAGCCGGTTATCGTGATCGCTGTACTGTACCAGAATGCGAATGCCATTCTGTGCCAAAGTATCCGCGATTTCTCCCAGCTCGCCCGGCTGCTTCTGGGGTAATTTCCTTATCAGCGGACGCGACAATTTTCTCACGTCAAAGCCTGCGTCAGTCAGAACCTGGCGGGCTTTCTCGCCGTCTTCTATCAGAAAATGCGCGTGCCCGCCGTCCGGAGTGGTAAAAACCCCACCACCTTCCAGCCCGACACCGTTAAGACCAAGCACGCGTCCGAAGGAAGCCAGCGAATACGAAGTATTATCGAGAACAACGTGAATGTCATACATGCTGTTGCGCTCCTTTGCTCGAAGATGTCTCGGACGAGTAATCACGAAATACCCGGGCCACGCGTATTCTGTAGTATGAAAAAATCGACTGTTTGCCCTCTTTCTGGGCTGCCAGATGCATCATATTCTGCTTCCATCCGGCGACCGCCTCCTCATCTTCCCACCATGATAACGAGAGAATTTTTCCGGGTGTGCTCAGGCTCTGGAACCGTTCAATGGAGATAAATCCCGCTGTGTCCGACAACAACGGCTTCAGTTCTGCCGCCAGTTCAAGATAGCGCTCACGCGCTTCGGGGAGTGCGTCTGCCTCAAAAAGTACTGCGATCATCTTGCTGCCCTCTCATGAATTTCACTCAGCCTATTGCCGGTAAAAAGGAGATGCTTCGGCCAGCGCCGAAGTATCCCGGTGATGCGCAGGCAGGATCATGAATTTGTCTCATGTTTGGTGAATTTAAATCACTGTTTTTCACTCAATGACTCAGGCATAAAAGATACATCGCGATTTATCCATAAAAATTCAAAGACTACTGAAATATCATTAATTTTCAGCAGCCAGGACACCTGATAAAAATGAAAAAAGACATTACATTCTCGCTTAAGACAATTCGTTTTGACGAAGATTATAACCCTTCGAAAAATACGCGTATTACCACTAACTTTGCCAATCTGGCCAGGGGTGAGAAACGTCAGGAAAACCTGCGCAATACCCTGGCAATGATCGATAACCGCTTTAATTCTCTGGCGCAGTGGGACAACCCCACAAGTGACCGCTACACCGTTGAGCTGGACATCATTACAGCTCAGCTGAATATCAAGGGCGAGGGAGTGTCCGACGCCTTCCCGGTAATTGAAATTTTAAAAACAAGTATCCTTGATAAAAAAACCAATCAGCGCTTTGAAGGCATTTTAGGAAATAATTTTTCCTCGTATGTGCGCGATTATGATTTCAGCGTGGTATTGCCAGAACATAATAAAGATAAAGCAGGATTTAGCCTGCCGGATAATTTTGGCGTATTACACGGTGATATATTTAAACGTTTTATTAGTTCTGATACTTACAAAGCGCACTTCAGTAAAACACCGGTTATCTGCCTGAGTGTGTCGAGCAAAAACACCTATTATCGCACCGGTACTCAGCACCCAGTTTTAGGCATCGAATATCAGCAGGATGCCCCTTCCCTGACGGATGACTACTTCGCCAAAATGGGGTTGCGCGCCCGCTACTTCATGCCTGAAAACAGCGTTGCGCCGTTGGCGTTTTACTTCAGTGGCGATTTACTCAGCGATTACACCGATCTTGAGCTGATCAGTACCATCAGTACGATGGAGACTTTCCAGAAGATTTATCGCCCTGAAATTTACAATGCTAATTCCCGGGCGGGAAAACAGTATCAACCAAGTTTGAATTTCCAGGATTATTCATTAACCCGCATTGTTTATGACCGGGAAGAACGTAGCCAGCTGGCTGTTGAGCAAGGGAAATTTACCGAAGAACAATTTATAAAACCTTATCAGTCTGTTCTTAAACAATGGTCTGCTGAACCCGTTATCTGATTTATCCATAAAAATATAAGGTCACCTGTGATGAAAAAATTATTACCCACATCGACTGCGGGCAGTTTGCCTAAGCCTTCCTGGATTGCGCAGCCAGAGACACTCTGGTCGCCGTGGAAGCTGGAAGGTCAGGAATTAGTTGACGGCAAACTCGATGCCCTGCGTTTATGTCTGGAAGATCAGCAACAGGCAGGCATTGATATCGTCAGTGACGGCGAGCAAACGCGCCAGCACTTCGTCACAACATTTATCGAGCATCTCGAGGGCGTGGATTTCGAGAAGCGTGAGATTGTGAAGATCCGCAACCGCTATGATGCGAGTGTGCCGACCGTCGTGGGCCCGGTGAGCCGCAAGAAATCTGTTTTCGTTGAAGATGCGAAGTTCCTGCGCAAGCAAACTACCCAACCGATCAAATGGGCCCTGCCGGGACCGATGACCATGATCGACACGCTGTATGACAATCACTATAAAAGCCGCGAAAAACTCGCCTGGGAATTCGCTAAAATTCTCAATGAAGAAGCGAAAGAATTAGAAGCGGTGGGTATCGATATTATCCAGTTTGATGAGCCGGCCTTTAACGTCTTCTTCGATGAAGTAAACGACTGGGGTATCGCCACATTAGAAAGAGCCATTGAAGGGCTGAAGTGTGAAACGGCTGTCCACATCTGCTACGGCTACGGCATTAAAGCCAACACAGACTGGAAAAAAACGCTGGGCACTGAGTGGAGACAGTACGAAGAGATTTTCCCGAAACTGCAAAAATCAAATATCGATATTATTTCTCTGGAGTGCCATCACTCGCATGTTCCGATGGAGCTGATGGAGCTTATTCGCGGCAAAAAGGTGATGGTCGGTGCCATCGACGTGGCCACCAATACAATTGAGACACCGGAAGAAGTCGCTGCTACGCTTCGAAAAGCGCTGCAGTATGTTGATGCGGACAAACTTTATCCGTGCACCAACTGCGGCATGATCCCGCTACCGCGTGGCGTCGCACGAGGCAAGCTGGATGCGTTAAGCGCCGGTGCAGAAATCGTGCGCAGAGAATTGCAGGCGAAATAACGTCGCCGGAGAGCATAATGACTGTTCCACCCGGGTCTCAAGCGGGGCAGTACCGACACTGATCCTTTCACTGGCTTAAATCCGCTATCTACATTCCAGCCGGAACTCGAGAGTGAGATATGCGTTTATTAATGTCGGGGGAAAAAGCGTAAGGCGCTAAAAAGCGGTGTTACACCAGCCCGGTGCGAAAACCTCTCTCGCACCGGGCCAGACTGCCGACATTCCTGCACTGTTGGTTGCTGATAAAACGGCCTTCGGCTATGCCTGGCGTTATCGCGGGTTACACGGCCAGCATTTTCCTTTCACTTGAGAATCACACACTCATTCTTCTGCGCTGCCATGCCGGTTTCGTCTTTTTACTGTATATCCACTCCAACCGTCACCTGGGAATTGAATATCCCTGTTTCTGGCATATTGCCGGTCGTGCTAATGGGATAAAGCTGCATCGCACTGGTACCGGTTTGGTTGGTGTAGTTAAAGTTTACCGGGATCTCCCCACCCTGAGGACTGATCGGTTTGTTTGAGGTATCGTCCATGCGAATGGCGATATCTTTGTTGTCAGTTTTTAAAGCCGTTGAGTCAGTCGTGTCCGGCGTACCATTAAATTCAAGGGTCACGGCCACGCCATTACCAATGCTTGAACATTTTATCGAAAAATCGACTCTCTTTTTAGAAAACCCGGTTGGGGATTGTCCTTTTTGGGTAAACGCATTTTGCGCAATGTTACCCAAATCGATATTGATAATATCCCCCTCATTAATAACACAGCTTTGTGGCACGGTAACGGTTCCCGACATGCTCACTTGCGCAACCCAAAATGACGTATAATTACCTGGAACAGTCGTGGTATAAAGCTTGGCAATGATTTCATAGGGAATGATATGCTTGCCAACAAAGGGACGTCTGATATAGAGCTTCACGTTCCCCCTACTTCCTGTAGTAAATTCTGTTTCTTTTCCTTTTATATTGCCATGAGATACATTATTAGCTACGTCGGTAAAAGGAACCGTATGATAAGTTTCCTTATTCCCATTAGCATTATATACCATGATTTGAGTTTGATATTCTATATTGTTGTCAAGTACATACCATCCACTCGCATGCCCAACGGAGTGAACATTAGGCTCCGCTTTAAAATAAAAGCTCGGGCCAGACTGATCTGTGTCACATACGGCTTTGTAGCTCCGACCTAAATCCCAGTCATAAACGACCGGGGTTACCCCTGTTTGGTTATCAGTCGGTGAGGTTATAGTCTTAATATAGCTAAAACTAAAATCGGGGACGGATAAATCAACAGGCCTACAATACCCAGCCCCGGCAGCCGAAGCAGAACCACAAAATAACGTAGTACAGACACCCGTCAGCAACCCTAAAAGAATCACAGCCGGTGAAACTGAAGATTTATATTTCGACATAACATTACTCACAGATTAATCAGTTGTGTTTAAATTTGCGTGGAAAAAAATTCACTTTTCGCACCATAATCATTAATCGTCGCCCACGATAAAACCCCGTGGAGATCAACGCCGGATAAGGTGAAGTTAACGGATGAAAAAGGTGCAATTACCTTTACATCATTTAATGTCGTATTATTTAATTTCACAGAGTAAAAACTGATGTAATAGGGCGTCGGATTCGTTACAGACAGCCTA
>NZ_DATERI010000036.1:0-15023 GCF_035271705.1 Buttiauxella sp. | reverse complement strand
GTTGTGTCCTGCGCTACCCATCTCCCTTTGCTATCTCTTCATTCACACAACGCACGAAAATAGACACTCCAGAAAACTTATGGAGTGACCCGGATACTTGCAGTGCCATCGTCCCGTCAGCCCTGTTAGCTATCCATTCTCCATATAACCATTGAAAATAGCACTCGCCCAAAAACACCTGAAAGTGCGGAGTATCATGGCCAGGCACAGCAAGCTGATGCCAGCGCCGCACCGCAGTATCAAGGTTTTCTTAGAACTCAGATGAGGCTTTCTGATGTGGAGTATCAGGAGGATGGGGGGATTAATTGGTTTGTTGTAACATCAAAAAAAGAAGGCCTGCGAAAGGGAGATTTCACAGGCCAATGAGGTGGTTCTTGGATATAACTAGCATTTATGGGTTATGTTTTTCAGCCCGGAGATAATAACCGTATCTAACGAAGCGGTATGTGATCGGTTTCTAAAATTCTTCCAGAGCGAAAAAATAACCTAAATGAACTAGTTAGCGTGCGGATCGCGAGAGGTCTGACCTGCTAAATTGCGCATCAGCAGCGCAAAATCCAGCGACACGTCTTCCGGCACAGGCATCCATACGGTATGGCCATCGCCCGGAGCAACATCAATCGGTTGCGCTTTGGTGTTTTCCAGCACTTCGAGAGTAAATGTGACGTTACCTTGTGGTGTCATTAACTCCAGGCTGTCGCCCAACAGGAATTTATTCTTCACTTTTACCGCAACCAGGTCACCGCGACGTTCACCGGTAAACTCGCCGACAAACTGCTGAGTCTCTGATACCGAATGGCCGTAATCGTAATTCTGATAGGCATCGTGATTGTGGCGACGCAAGAAACCTTCGGTGTAGCCGCGGTGCGCCAGGCCTTCGAGTGTTGTCAAAAGGGTAGGGTCGAATGGCTTACCGGCAGCAGCGTCATCAATCGCACGGCGGTAGACCTGCGCGGTACGGGCGCAGTAATAATAAGATTTGGTACGACCTTCGATTTTCAGCGAATGCACGCCCATCTTGGTCAGGCGCTCAACGTGTTCAATAGCACGCAGGTCTTTCGAGTTCATGATATAGGTGCCGTGCTCGTCTTCGAACGCGGTCATGTATTCGCCAGGACGTTTGGCTTCTTCCATCATGAATACTTTGTCAGTCGGTGCGCCAGCGCCAAGCGTGGGTTCAATGTTCTGTACCGGAATGGGCTCATGAAGATGCACGATATTGCCGACATCATCCTCTTTACCTTCTTCAACTTTATATTCCCAACGGCAGGCGTTGGTGCAGGTGCCTTGGTTTGGATCGCGCTTGTTGATGTAACCCGACAGCAGGCAGCGCCCAGAATAGGCCATGCACAATGCGCCATGGACGAAAATTTCCAGCTCCATTTCCGGCACTTGTTCGCGTACTTCAGCAATCTCTTCAAGGGAAAGTTCGCGGGAAAGAATCACGCGGGTCAGACCCATTTGCTTCCAGAACTTCACGGTTGCCCAGTTCACTGCGTTAGCCTGTACGGACAGATGAACATCCATTTCCGGGAACGCTTCACGGACCATCATGATGAGTCCAGGGTCGGACATGATAAGTGCATCCGGCCCCATATCGATAACCGGTTTCAGGTCACGGATAAAGGTTTTCAGCTTGGCGTTATGCGGGGCGATGTTAACAACCACGTAGAATTTTTTACCCAACTCATGGGCTTCGTTAATGCCAACTTGCAAGTTTTCGTGATTGAATTCGTTATTGCGCACCCGCAAGCTATAGCGCGGCTGGCCGGCATAAACCGCGTCAGCACCGTAAGCGAAAGCATAACGCATATTTTTCAGCGTTCCGGCAGGCGAAAGAAGTTCTGGTTTAAACATGATGTTCTCGTTCTGATGTCAGGTCAGAACCGCTGCATAAGGCGTAGCGGTTTTAAGGCATGTGGATAACCCACAGTTTATGAGCGGGAATGATACCGCTAAAAGGTTCCTGAAACCACCATTGAGCCAGCCATCTACGGCAATGGACATGGCCTCCTCACAAGTTCCCATTGATTATCCGTTATACTCAAGGTCTTTCCTGTCATGTTTAAAAATGGTGCAAAATGACTCAGCCAACTCCGCCCATTGATATTATTCCCCCGGAAAAACCGTTGGTTGAAATTAACAAATTGCTGAATGTCTTTATTAACGCCTCAACCGATTACGTGGCAGATAAAAAGAAAAATACCGTGAGTTTGTGTGACGAAAATGGCCATCCGCGAGTCTTTTTATTATTAGAAGGCAGGATTGATGTCTGGCAATATCTGGACAACCGACTCGCAGAAACAGGCTGGGTGCCAAATATCCTTGGTCTACAGGGATCTGAGTACCGTTCAAAGATGTTTTATGCTCAATTTCCCGCTTCCAGCGTGGTCAAATATCTCCCGCAACAAACGGCCTTATCACTGGTGAGACAGCATAATCTCTGGGAAGAATTATGGATTACCCAAGGCTACCTGATCGACAGGAAACTGCACCGGGACCTGATATTACTGAACAGCTCAGCCTATAAAATTATCTGTTTACTCCTTCACGAACTCGAACAATATAGTGAAGATGAACGTGCGCAACTGAGTATGGCTGATTTCATCATTACTCGTTCCCGTCTGGCGCGGAGCGGGGTGATGAAAATTATTTCTGAATTGCGGGCCGGAGGTTATATCGAAGTCAATAATGGCAAATTAGTCCGCATTGTTAAAAAATTACCGAAGAATTACTAAATTAGGCTGGAAACGGATAACAAAGAATCGCAGGTTATCGGGTCGAGCCGTGTGAGTTCGGTTGCCAGTATCACTGATGACGACCTGGCAACTAAGCAACCAAGGCAACCAAGGCAACTAGGCAACTAGGCAATGCGGCAGGCGTCAGCTTCCCAGCGATAACCCACACCATATACGGCGCGGATAAACGACTGTTCTTCGTCCAGAGACTCCAGTTTGCGGCGCAGGTTTTTGATATGGCTGTCGATAGTGCGGTCAGTCACCACGCGATAATCATCATAAAGTTGGTTTAGCAGTTGTTCGCGTGAAAAAACTTTGCCCGGTTCGTGGGATAGAGTTTTGAGCAGACGGAACTCTGCGGGGGTTAAATCCAGCAGTTTGTCGCGCCAGCTGGCCTGAAAACGGCTTTCGTCGATAATCAACGGACTGATTTCGTCGGCAGGAATGGGTTCGCGTTGGCGTTTGCAGCGGCGCAAAATAGTTTTCACGCGCGCCACGACTTCCCGCGGGCTGTAAGGTTTGCAGATGTAATCATCGGCACCAATTTCCAGCCCTAACAGACGGTCAATTTCTTCGATTTTTGCGGTCACCATCACCACCGGTATCTCAGAGAAGCGGCGGATCTCGCGGCACAGCGTCAGGCCATCAGTGCCTGGCAGCATCAAGTCGAGCAGGATTAAATCCGGCGGAGTCTGGCGCACAAACGCCAACACTTTATCGCCATGGGTAATCAATTCCGGGGCGTAACCCGCCGCGCGTAAGTAATCAATGAGCAACTGCCCAAGCTTAGGTTCGTCTTCAACAATTAAGATGCGCGGTGTGTTTTCGTCAATCGGTAACTCGGTCATACAGGTCTCAACGATTCTGGCAGCAAGGGTATCTCTACTGTAATGCTAACCCCGCCGAAAGGCGAATGCGTAGCGTATAGCTTGCCGTTATGGGCGGCGGCGATGTTTTGGCAGATGGACAACCCAAGGCCTGAGCCTCCACTTGCCCGGTTACGTGAACCTTCAGCGCGGTAAAACCGTTCAAACAGCATGGTCAACTGCTCGTCATTGACCCCCGGCGCGCTATCAGCGAAATGCATCACGAAACGCTGTTGGAGGACTTCACCGGAGATAACCAATTGGCCGCCTGCATCGGTGTAGCGTAGGCTGTTTTCCAGCAAGTTATTGAATAGCTGCATTAAACGATCACTGTCACCAAAAATGGTCACACTGTCCGGCAGTGCCAGACTGATGGTTAAACCGCGCGAATTGAAACGCTCACGGAACGCGCCCGCCGCAATTTCCAACAGGTTGATGACATCCAGTGACTGTTTCTGATAGGCCAGAGCCCCTTCGTCTGACATCGATAAGTGGTGCAGGTCGTCAACGAGTTTGGTTAGCGTCGCCACTTCCATCTGCAGCGAGGCGACCGATTCCGGGGTGAATTTGCGCACACCATCCTGAATCGCTTCCAGCTCGCCGCGTAATATTGCCAGCGGGGTGCGCAATTCATGGGAAATATCGGCCATATACGCGCGGCGCATGTTGTGGTTTTTCTCAAGCGTGCTGGCAAGTTGGTTAAAGTCTTGTGCCAGTTTGCCCAGTTCATCCTGGCTGGTGGAATCAACGCGGGTCGTGAAATCGCCCGCAGCCAGTTTATGCGTTCCTTCAACCAACCTTTTTACCGGTGCAAGTAAACCGCGTGCCAGCAAAAAGGTGGCCGCTGCTGCAAGCAGTGAGGAGAGGGCGACAATAATCCAACTGGTGCGGCGTTGCTGCTTGTCGAAATTAATATCGGTGTTGCGCGTAAGCCGTTCAACAGGCGAGGCCACCACCCAGCCTGTCTCTCGGCCATTAACGGTGATAGCGCGGCGCATGCCGTCACCAGGAACCGGGCCACGCGGGCCAACCAGCACTTTGTAATCCTGATCGACCACCCAAAACTGTGTGCGCCAGCCATGCGGTGGCAGGTTACGGTTCTCTTCATCACCATGCTCAAAAGAACGCAGTATTTTGAACATAAAACGGTCGTTGTTGCGCAGGAATTGCCAGTTACCGTGCTGCGCATATTGTTCGCCCAGCGCGTCACTCAACATTTCCAGACGTTGTTCATTGCCACGTTTGATGTAGTCAATAAACCCGTGCTCGAAACTGAGGCGTACTCCCCAATGCATGATGGCTAATACCAGTAAGCAGGTAGAGAAAATTGCCAAAAATAGTTTGCCGGTAATGCCTGGCCGCCAGAGCTTCATGAGCTCCTCCTTTTACGTCGCGCAATCACGACATTTTTGGTGGTGTCATTAGGGACGCGAGCAAAGATAATCGCCGGTAGGGCGATAACCAGCGCGATGCTGAACCAGGTGTACATAAAGACGCTATGAATCGCGTTGCTATCTGCTGTTATTTGATGATGACCGTACATTCCGAGCAGCAGCCCGGCGAGGGTCACGCCGAGACTCATGGACAGTTGCATCACCATTGACAGCATGCTGTTGCCACTGCTTGCAAGGTCGTCAGGCAAATCTTTCAGCGTCAGGGTATTCATTGATGAGAATCGGGTGGAATTCACCATACCCAGTAAGAACAGCACCACCGGCAGCAGGTAATACCAACCCATCAGGGCGGTGCCCATAAACATCAGGATAACCAGTGCCAGGCCAAGCGTACTGGCGACTAACACATGGCGATAGCCAAAACGGTTAACCACCTGCACCACAATACGTTTCATGCCCATGCTGCCGAGCACCATCGGCACCATCATCAGCCCCGCGTGGAACGGTGAAAAGCCAAGGCCAATTTGCAGAAATACCGGCGTCATAAAAGGAATCATCCCACTGCCGATACGGCCACAAAAACTCCCCAGCAATCCAATCGAGAAGGTCTGAGTTTTAAATAAATTGAGGCTGAACAAGGCGTTGTCATGGATTTTGGCATGCCATAAATAGAGTGCAATCGCCGCGGTGCCACCGCCAACTAACAGCCACAGCGTTGACGGGGTGATGCCTAAACCTTTTGCGCCATCCAGTGCGATGGTCAGTGCCGCCATGCCAACTGCAAGCAAGACAAAACCCATCATGTCGAATTTACGCGTTTGCAGGGTGTAGTTCGGCATCAGCCACAAGGTCGCGATAGCACCGATAATGCCAACCGGTAGATTAATCAGGAAGATCCAGTGCCAGGAAGCATATTCCACCAGTATGCCGCCCAACGCCGGGCCGAGTAACGGGCCGATTTGCCCAGGTAATGTCACGAAAGTCATTGCCGCCATGTACTGTTCGCGTGGGACAATTTTCATCACCGTCAAACGCCCAACCGGGACCATCATCGCCCCGCCAATCCCTTGCACAACCCGCGCCATCACCAGTTCATTAAGTGTCGATGCATGAGCACAAAACAGCGAGCCGATGGTGAACAGCACGATGGCGGTGAAGAAAATATTGCGCACGCCAACCCGGTCAGCCAACCAACCGCTGGCAGGCAGCATCACCGCCACCGTCAGCACATAGGCAACAATCACCGAGTGCATGTGTAACGGGCTTTCCCCGAGGCTTGCCGCCATAGAGGGCAGGGCGGTATTGACGATGGTCGTGTCGAGCGACTGCATGAAAAAGCCGAAGGCGACAATCCACAGTTGCCAGCGCACGCTCGCTGGAAGTTCAGTCATATGTTCAATCCTTCATACTTGAAGCCGCAGCTGTGTTGCGGCGTTCTTTCGCCCGAATCACTTACTCAAATCAGCTCATCGGGATTAATGAGAGACTCCTGTCTCTCACCGAAGGCCAGCCTTTGGCTGGTCAAATTCGTTCCCGACGAATTTGTCATTCACTTGCGGCCTTGCTGCAACTCCAATTATTTTGGATATTCTGGGGCTTCAAGGTGATTAGGCTTACGCGCAAACCGTATCCGCAAACGGTCAAAGAACAGATACACCACCGGCGTGGTGTACAACGTCAGTAACTGGCTGACCACCAGACCGCCAACAATCGTAATCCCCAGCGGCTGGCGCAGCTCCGCGCCATCACCGCTGGTCAGCACTAAAGGTAATGCGCCAAACAGTGCGGCCAGCGTGGTCATCATAATCGGGCGGAAACGTAGCAAGCAGGCCTGGAAAATGGCATCGACCGGTTGCAGATTGCCGTTGCGTTGCGCGTCGATGGCAAAGTCCACCATCATGATGGCGTTTTTCTTCACGATGCCGATCAATAGCATGATACCGATGAGCGCAATCAGGCTAAACGGTGCACCAAATAATTCCAATGCCAGCAATGCCCCAACCCCCGCCGAAGGCAGAGTCGACAGAATCGTCAACGGGTGAACGTAGCTCTCATACAAAATCCCCAACACGATATACACCGTGGCGATGGCGGCGATAATCAACAACACCTGGGATTTCATGGTGTCCTGGAACACTTGCGCGGTACCGGCGTACATCCCGCGCACTGTTGAAGGCACGCCGAGTGCGGTCATGGTGCGATCGATTGCTTCACTGGCTTGTGATAGCGACACGCCTGTTGGCAGGTTAAAGGAAACGGTCGAAGCAGCAGAAAGCCCCTGGTGATTCACCGACAGCGGCGCATTGGCTGGTTGCCATTTTGCAAACCGCGACAGCGGTATCGCTTTACCTTCTTTATTGATGACGAACATTTGATCCAACGCGCTGATATCCTGGGTGTAGCGTGAGTCAACTTCCATCACCACTTTGTACTGGTTAAGCGGTTGATAGATGGTTGAAATTTGACGCTGACCAAAGGCGTTGTTCAGCAAGTCGTTGGCGTCTGCCACGCTAATCCCCAAACGCGCCATCGAATCACGGTCATAAATCAGATCCATTTCCGCACCGTTGTCCTGGCTGTCGGAGTTGACGTCGGCAAGCTGCGGCAGTTTCGCCAGCGCCTGGCGAATTTTAGGCTCCCAGGTTCGCAAATCGGCCAAATTATCGGAAAGCAGCGTGTACTGATAGCTGGCGTTGGCCTGACGGCCACCGACACGAATATCCTGCACCGCCATCAAAAACAGACTGGCTCCCGGCTCTTTCGCCAGCGATTTACGCAGGCGGTCGATGACTTGTTGCGCGGTCTCTTTACGCTCAGAAAGCGGCTTGAGCGAGATAAACATCATACCGCTGTTCACCCGTGAGCCACCGGTAAAGCCCGTCACGTTTTCGACTGCCGGATCGTCACGGACGATTTTCATGAAATCCTGCAATTTACCGCGCATCGCCTGGAAGGAAATGCTCTGGTCGGCCTGAATATTGCCCATCAAACGCCCGGTATCTTGCTCTGGGAAGAAGGTTTTCGGGATGGCGATATACAGCCAAATGTTGAGTGCCATAGTGGCTAACAGCACCACGCCCACCAGTTTGGTATGGTTGAGCACCCATTTAAGCGAGCGCCCGTAACCCTGTTGCATCGCCACTAACAGGCGCCCAAACCCACGTTGACGGGTTGGCGAGTGTTTCGGTTTGTTCTTTAACAGCCAGCCGCACATCATCGGTGTGAGGGTAATTGACACCAGTAGCGAAATCCCGATGGCGACCGACAGCGTGACGGCAAACTCTTTGAATAATCGCCCTGGCAATCCACCCATCAACAGGAGCGGCAAGAACACCGCTACCAGCGATAAGCTCATCGACAGCACGGTAAATCCGACTTCGCGTACCCCTTGTAACGCAGCCTGCAAAGGTTTCACGCCCGCTTCGAGATGGCGTGAAATATTTTCCAGCACCACGATGGCGTCATCCACCACAAAACCGGTGGCGATGGTTAGCGCCATCAACGACAGGTTATTCAGGCTAAAACCGCACAGATACATGGCGATAAAGGTGCCAATCAGCGACACCGGAACCGCTACCGCCGGGATAAGTGTCGCCCGGCCAGAGCGCAGGAACAGGAACACCACCAGAATCACCAACACGACCGAGATAACCAGCGATTGCTCGACTTCAGCGAGCGACGCACGAATGGTTGGCGAGCGATCCTGGGCAATTTGCAAGTCTATCGACGCCGGAATGGTTTCACGCAACTCAGGGAGTTTCGCCCGAATTCTATCCACCGTTTCGATGATGTTCGCTTCCTGCGATTTACGAATCATCAGCAAAATGGCCGGTTTTGCATTCGCCATCCCGGCGTTGCGCACATCCTGGACGGAGTCGGTCACGGTGGCGACATCGCTCAAGTGCACCGCACCACCATTGTTGTAATGGATGATTAACGGTTGATATTCCGTGGCGGTTTTCAGTTCATCATTGGTCTGTAATTGCCAGCGCTGTGCGTTATCTTCTACCGCACCTTGTGGGCGGCGCACGTTGGCATCGTTAATGGTTTCGCGAACCGCATCCAGTGAAACCCCTTGGTTAAACAGCGCTTGCGGATTGAGCGCCACGCGCACCGCTGGAAGTGAGCTACCGCCGATGTCCACATCGCCCACGCCATCAATTTGCGCCACGGTTTGCGCCACTTGTGTGGAAGCGAAATCATACAATTTCCCCTGGGAATAGGTGTCGGAGGTCAGCGTCAGGATCATAATCGGCGCATCTGACGGGTTGGCTTTGCGATAGGTCGGGCGGCTTGGCATGCCGCTGGGCAACAGGCTTTGTGCGGCATTAATGGCTGCCTGCACATCACGCGCAGCACTATTGATATCTCGATCAAAAGTAAATTCGAGAATAATTCGGGTACTGCCCAGCGAACTTGATGACGTCATCTCGTTGACACCGGCAATGCGCCCGAGGGCACGCTCCAGCGGTGTGGCGACTGACGAGGCCATGGTTTCCGGCGAGGCACCCGGCAGTGAAGCACTGACCATGATCACCGGGAAATCCACTTGCGGCAGTGGAGCAACCGGCAGCAGACGGAAGCCCAACACGCCGCACAAGGTGATGGCGGCGGTCAGCAAAATGGTGGCGACCGGTCGATAGATGAACAGTGCGAAGAACTTCACAGCATTTCCTCATCACGACGACCAAAACGACGGCGCACCGCATGGGACAGGTTATCAAACAGCAAATAGATTACCGGGGTGGTAAACAGCGTGAGTACCTGGCTGACCAGCAACCCGCCGACCATGCCAATCCCTAACGGGCGGCGCAGTTCAGCACCGACGCCCGTTGACAGCATCAGCGGTAACGCACCCAGCAGAGCAGCAAGTGTGGTCATCAGAATGGGGCGAAAACGCAGTAAACAGGCCTGATAAATCGCATCATAAGGCTTCATCCCTTGTTCACGCTCGGCCGCCAGCGCGAAGTCGATCATCATGATGGCGTTTTTCTTGACGATACCGATGAGCAAAATGATGCCGATAATTGCAATGACGTTCAATTCGGCACCCGCCAACATCAATGCCAGTAAGGCCCCGACACCTGCGGTTGGCAGCGTGGACAAAATCGTGATGGGGTGAATAAAGCTCTCGTAGAGCACGCCGAGGACGATATACATCGCCACCACGGAGGCGATGATAAGCCAAATCGTGTTACCTAATGCAGCCTGGAAGGCGAGGGTGCTGCCCTGGAATTGGGTGGTGATGTCCACCGGCATCGCGAGATCTTTTTCAGCAGCACGAATCGCCTCCACGGCTTCTCCCAGCGAATGATCACCGGTCACGTTGAAGGAAAAAGTGGACGACGGGAACTGGTCGAGATGGTTGACTGTCAGCGGCGCAAAACGCGGCTCGATTTTGGCAATGCTACTTAACGGCACACTGCCGCTATCCGTACTGGCAAGGCGGATGTTATCCAGCCCACTTAAGCCCGGTGTTGCGCTGGTATCGTGTTCAAGAACCACGCGATACTGGTTGGCTTGGGTGTAAATGGTGGAGATCAGGCGCTGACCAAAGGCGTTGTACAGCGCGTTATCCACATCTGACATCGAAATACCCAGGCGGCTGGCGCTGGCCCGATCGACATTCACATACGCCACCAACCCTTGATCCTGCCAGTCGCTGCTAACATCAGCCAGTTCTGGCAACGCACGGAGTTTTTCGGTTAATTGTGGCACCCAGGTGCTGAGTGCGTCGAGGGACGTGGCCTGCAAGCTGAACTGATATTGTGTGCGGCTGACGGTGGTATCAATGGTCAAATCCTGCACCGGCTGTAGGTAAAGCTCAACACCCGGTACTTTGGCGACCTCATTTTGCAGCCTTTCAATGACCACCGGAATGCGGTCGTCACGCTCGCTCAGTGGCTTGAGGTTGATTTGCAAACGCGCACTGTTGAGCGACGGGTTGGTGCCATCTACGCCAATAAATGACGTCAGGCTTTCGACCGCCGGATCTTTCATCACCACATCGGCAACCTGCTGCTGGCGCTGGGCCATGCTGGCAAACGAAACCGATTGTGGCGCTTGTAAGGTGCCTTGAATAATCCCGTTATCCTGAATCGGGAAGAAGCCTTTGGGGATGAAAATCCACAGCATAATGGTCAGCGCCAGAGTGCCGAAAGCCACGCCCAATGTCAGCCACGGATGGTGTAATACGCGGGTTAGAATACGGCCATAACCGGCAATCACACGGTCGAAGAAACGCTCACTGGCGCGGGAAAAACGGTTCTGTTTGCGTAGCGACTCGTGGCTCAACATGCGGGCGCACATCATCGGCGTTAGCGTCAGTGACACCACTGCAGAAATCAAAATGGCGATCGCCAGCGTCATCGCAAACTCGCGGAATAAGCGACCGACGATGTCACCCATAAACAATAATGGAATCAGGACCGCAATCAGCGAAAAGGTCAGCGAGATAATCGTAAAACCAATCTCACCGGCTCCTTTGAGCGAGGCGGCCAACGGCTTTTCGCCTTTTTCAATGTAGCGGGAGATGTTCTCGATAACCACGATAGCATCATCCACCACAAAGCCGGTGGCAATGGTTAATGCCATCAAGGTGAGGTTGTTTATCGAAAAGTCGAGGAACACCATCACGGCAAACGTACCCATCAACGACAGTGGAACCGCTACCGCCGGAATAATGGTCGCCGGGACATTGCGCAGGAACAGATAAATAATCATTACCACCAACGCGATGGCGAGCATCAACTCATGCTGGGTATCACTGACCGAGGCGCGAATATTGGTGGTGCGGTCGCTGAGTAATTTGACCTCAACCGATTTCGGCAGACTTTGGGTTAATGCGGGCAACATCGCACGTATGCTGTCGGCGGTGTCGATGATGTTCGCGCCAGGTTGACGTTGCACGTTCATCACAATGGCGGGCTGCTTGTTTGCCCAGGCGCCGAGCCAGGTGTTTTCCGCACCTTGTTCAACGGTGGCCACATCGCCAAGACGGATCGGCGCACCATTCTGGTAAGCAATAATCAGATTGCGATATTCAGCGGCAGACTGCATTTGATCGTTAGCCGATAGGGTCACGGCGCGCTCGGGGCCGTCAAGGCTACCTTTTGCCGAATTGACGTTGGCGCTGGTAATGGCAGTGCGCACGGTTTCGCTGGTTAAGCCAAGGGCGGCAACCGCGGGTGCGTTTAGTTTCACGCGTACGGCTGGGCGCTGGCCACCGGAAAGCGTCACCAGACCCACACCGGAAACCTGGGAAATCTTCTGTGCTACGCGCGTTTCCACCATATCTTCGACTTGTGTCATCGGCATGGCGGTTGAAGTCACGGCGAGCGTCATAATCGGCGGATCGGCCGGGTTAACTTTGCTGTAAACCGGCGGATTCGGAAGATCGGTGGGTAGCAGGTTAGTGGCGGCGTTGATGGCTGCCTGTACTTCTTGCTCGGCCACGTCCAGGGGGAGTGTGAGCTGGAATTGCAACGTCACAACCGAGGCGCCACCAGCACTTTGTGAGGACATTTGTTTGAGGCCGGACATCTGCCCAAACTGGCGTTCAAGTGGGGCGGTAATCGCCGATGTCACCACATCCGGGCTGGCACCCGGATAGAGCGTGACCACTTGAATTGTCGGGTAATCCACTTCGGGTAGCGCTGAAACGGGCAGGAAGCGATAACCGATAATCCCGGCAATTAAGATAGCCACCATCAATAGTGTGGTGGCAACAGGTCGCAGGATAAACAGGCGTGATGGGCCTCCTGTGGCACCAGGGGGTAATACCTGCATCAGGAAGTCGCTCCGTTATGTTTGTGTTTTGCAGGCGTGTCTGTACTTTTGGTTGGGGCGGTAGCGGTCGCCGACTGCGCCTCGACCACTTCCACTTTTGCCCCTTCGGTCAGTCGGTCAATGCCGTCGGTTACCACACGGTCACCGGCAGAAACCCCGGCGGTAATTACCACTTTCTGGCTATCCTGAATGCCGACTGTCACCAAATGTTTGCTGACTTTATCTTCGCTATTGAGCACCCAAACGAAGTTGCCTTCGCTGCCCATTTGTACGGCAGCAGTGGGGATGACGACCGCGTTTTGCTGGGTATCAACCAACATGCGTGCATTAACAAACTGGTTTGGGAACAACGCGTCGTCTTGGTTATTGAAACGCGCTTTGAGTTTGATGGTGCCCGTGGTGGCATCGATTTGGTTATCGAGACTCAGCAAGGAACCGCCGCTGAGTTTCTGCTTATTGGTGCGATCCCAGGCTTCGACACTCAGCGTTATTCCGGCCTTCTGTGCTTTCACCACGGTGGCAATGTCGCTTTCTGGCAGGCTAAAAATCAGATCGATGGGATGTGTTTGGGTCAGCACCACAATGCCCGTGGTATCACTACTGGATATCTGGTTGCCGACATCGACTTGTTTCAGACCGACGCGGCCATTAATGGGTGCGGTGATGCGGCTCCAGTCGAGTTGTAATTGCGCGCTGGCAACGGTGGCTTCATCGGCCTTTATGGTCCCGACAGATTCATTGACTAACGCTTGTTGCGCGTCTAATTCCTGGCGTGACACGAGGTTGGTTTTAACCAGTTGCTGAAAACGTGCGAGGTCACGGCGGGCATTGGCCAGGGTGGCCTGATCCTTTGCCAGTTGCCCTTGCGCCTGGGCAAGCGCAATTTTGAACTGGCTAGGGTCGATCTCTGCCAGCAAATCACCGGCGTTAACTTGTTGCCCTTCCTGGAAGTGAATCGCCAATAGTTGCCCATCGACACGGCTGCGAACCGTCACGGTATTTGCGGCGGTCATCGTCCCAAGCCCCGTCAGGAAACGCGGCACTGATTCACTGGTCGCGACTGCCGCCTGGACAGGGGCTAACGCCGCACCTCGCATCCCGGGGCGACCGCCAGCAGAGCGTTGTTGCGCAGATTGCGAACCTGAGGTGTCGTTACCAGAACCCGTGGCGCGCCAGTAAAAAACGGCGGCGATAACGACAATAACTGCGGCTGCAATCCCAAACCCACGTGCGGTGAACGTACCTTTCATAGTTGTAAGTGTTCTCTTCCTGGAGCCAATAGGCCTAATCATACTAGTGTAGTGAGGGAAGGCGGCTGAAAAATGGAGGAAATATGAAGTACTGTTTGGATAAGTCTGAGAAGGCGGTTTTTTGCGTAGATTCTCGTAGAAATTCGCTTGAATAGTATCCTGTTCATATCTTCAGCAATAAACTGTGGTTTATATTTTAAATATAACCTATAGTTTATAAGGTGACGCCATGACATGGGCTGTTTATACCACTCCACGTTTTGATGAGTGGTTTGATGAACAAAGTGAAGAACTGCAGGATCGCACGTTACATGCGTTGGGAAACTTGCAATTTTTGGGTCCAGGTTTGTCACGCCCTTACGCAGATACGATAAAGGGATCGCGTTTTAACAACATGAAAGAGCTGAGAGTGCAGCATTGCGGCAGGCCCATTCGTGCCTTATATGCTTTTGCTATTTCCCGCCGGGCCATCGTGTTGTGTGCAGGAGATAAATCGAAAAATAAACGCTTCTACGAAACCATGACGAGTATTGCTGATAAAGAGTTTATGGCTTGGTTGAAGTCACAGGAGCAGTAACATGAAAAGTAATAACAAAGGCTACAGAACGCTCGACGAGATCATTTCTACTCTCTCGCCAGAAAGACAAAAAAGAGTGGCTGAGGGAACCCAGGAACTGATTCTGGAGTGTTGCCTGCATATGATTCGCGAGCAAAAAGGCTGGTCGCAACAACAGCTGGCCGAAGCGATGGGTATTAGCCAACCGGCGGTGACAGCGATTGAAAAACGCGGGAATGAAGTCAAATTAGGGACGTTAAAGCGTTATATCGAAGCGTTGGGTGGCAAGCTTTCGCTGCAAATTGAATTCCCCGATGGGGTGAAACAGTTAAAAATTTAAAACGCCGTGAGTTTCCCCACGGCGTTATGTTTTAGTCTTTAAATACCACATCAGCCCAGCGGGCAAGGCCTGCGGTCACTGAGCCGAAATC
>NZ_DATERI010000035.1:0-10807 GCF_035271705.1 Buttiauxella sp. | reverse complement strand
TCGCCCGTCAGACACTCTGAATGTACCCGCGCCAGAACAGAATCATTTCCGTTTATATCACCAAAAACCAGAGCAACGTGATCTTGTCCGGTTGCCAGTTCTTCAAAGCCCACCATCAGGAAATCGCCCCATGGGGTTGGCAGTTTGGCTTCTGCCACACGTTTAAGCTGCATGTGATTCTCCAGGTACTTATCGTGGCACTCAGGGTGCCTGCCAGCAAACTGGCTTGTTTAATTACTACTGCTTAGTTTGCCACAACGCCTACCACTTCACCTAATAGACTGGGCAGACTCCTATTTTTACGCTTTGTGCGCCTCCGCGTTTTCCCTTCGGTGCGGTTTATCGGGTATCCTTGAGATTCTAATAGCATAAGGATAAGCAATGCGCTCAATAGCAAAACGAACAACGATGGGTGCTGGATTACTGTTAGTGATGCCTTTAGCCGTGTGGATTTCAGGGTGGCAGTGGCTGCCTGGTGGGCAGGGGAGTTGGCTAAAAATAATGTATTGGGTGACGGAAACTGTAACCCAACCCTGGGGCCTCATTACCCATGTTTTGTTGTGTGGCTGGTTCTTATGGTGTCTAAGGTTTCGCCTAAAAGCTGCACTGATGCTATTTGTGATACTCGGTGCGGCTATTCTTATTGGGCAGGGTGTTAAATCTGTCATTAAAGATGAAGTGCAAGAACCTCGTCCTTTTGTGGTTTGGCTTGAAAAAACACAGCATATTCCGACAGATGAGTTCTACAATTTAAAACGTAAGCAGCGAAGCGAGTTGGTAAAAAATCAGCTTGAATCGCAGCAGGAAATTCCGGGATGGTTACGTCAACACTGGCAAAAAGAGACCGGTTTTGCCTTCCCGTCGGGGCATACAATGTTTGCGGCAAGTTGGGCATTATTGGGTGTCGGATTGCTGTGGCCTCGTCGACGTACCTGGACCATCGTATTGCTGGTCGTTTGGGCTACAGGTGTGATGGGCAGCAGATTAGTGCTTGGGATGCACTGGCCACGTGACTTAGTGGTTGCGACGCTCATCTCCTGGATATTGATTACATTGGCAACCTGGCTTGCTCAAAAACTGTGCGGTCCATTATCTCCACCGCCACAAGAAGCTGAGGAAATAGCCGAAAGGGATGCCGAGCCTTGAGATTATTGATTTAACCCCCATTTCTTATGCATTGAAGGTCGCTTTTGGATTCCACGAACAACCGGGAAATGGTAGTTTATATAGTTGGAAAAACAGTAGCGCTTAATTTATCCCCATCGTCCTTCAAGCTGCATGGGTGTTGGCTGCAACTGGAATGCTAATGGGGATAGTCGCGTAAGACCACATGACGGGAAGTAATGTGAAATATTTATTCATTTTCTTACTGGTGCTAGCGATTTTTGTGATTTCTGTCACTCTGGGCGCGCAAAACGATCAGGTTGTGAATTTCAACTATCTGTTGGCACAAGGCGAATATCGCGTCTCCACATTATTGGCGACTCTTTTTGCTGCCGGTTTTTTGCTCGGCTGGCTTATTTGTGGCCTGTTTTGGTTGCGTTTGCGTGTTTTGCTGGCGCGCGCCGATCGCAAGATCAAACGCCTTGAACAACAAATCACGACGGATTCTGACGCCATCGCTGCGGCTGTACCGGCTGTGAAGGAATAACCTGCCATGCTGGAATTGTTGTTTCTGCTGTTGCCTATCGCCGCCGCTTACGGTTGGTATATGGGACGCAGAAGCGCGCATCAAGATAAGCAACAAGAAGCTAACCGCCTGTCGCGTGACTATGTGGCGGGGGTTAACTTCTTGCTATCGAACCAGCAAGATAAAGCGGTAGATTTATTTCTCGATATGCTCAAAGAGGATACCAGCACCGTTGAGGCTCACCTCACGCTGGGTAACTTGTTCCGTTCTCGTGGTGAAGTCGACCGCGCCATTCGTATCCACCAATCATTAATGGAAAGTGCCTCGTTAACTTACGAGCAGCGCTTGCTCGCGGTGCAACAGCTTGGCCGTGACTATATGGCTGCTGGCCTGTATGACCGCGCCGAAGATATGTTCGCGCAATTGATTGACGAAACTGATTTCCGCATTGGCGCATTACAGCAGTTACTGCTTATCCATCAAGCTACCAGCGACTGGCAAAAAGCTATTGATGTGGCCGAGCGCCTGGTTAAATTGGGTAAAGATAAACAACGCACAGAAATTGCCCATTTCTATTGTGAACAAGCGCTGCAACTGATGGCCAGTGACGACCTTGATCGTGCCATGTCACTGCTTAAAAAGGGGGCAGCAGCCGACAAAAATTGCGCCAGGGTTTCTATCATGATGGGCCGTATTTTCATGGCTCGTAATGAATACGTGAAAGCCGTTGAAATGCTACAACGCGTTATCGATCAAGATAGCGAGTTAGTCAGTGAAACTCTCGAAATGCTGCAAACTTGCTATTTGCAGTTAGACAAACCACAAGAGTGGGAAGCATTCTTAAAACGTTGTGTTGAAGAAAATACCGGTGCGGGTGCTGAACTGATGCTGGCTGAAATCCTTGAGCACAAAGAAGGTTCTGAAGTGGCACAGGTTTATATCAACCGCCAGCTCCAGCGCCACCCAACCATGCGTGTTTTCCATCGCCTAATGGATTACCACTTGCAGGAAGCGGAAGAAGGGCGGGCGAAAGAGAGCCTGATGGTGCTGCGTGATATGGTCGGCGAACAAGTGCGCACCAAACCACGCTATCGCTGCCAGAAATGTGGCTTCACTGCTTTTACGCTGTACTGGCATTGCCCATCTTGTCGCGCCTGGTCGACGATTAAACCTATTCGTGGTTTAGATGGGCAATAACGGTTAATCATCGGCAAACTATAAAAAAACGCCATACTTTAGTTACAACATACTTATAGCTATTATCAATATCCACACTTCGACACCGCGTCGTTTGTGCCTGGCAAGATGCAATGGCAACTGTAATTTTGCGTCTACCGCGAGTAGAATGCTTGCCGTTTATCTCTTTGCGCCGCGTTGCTGCCCACCATCAGAAGGTTTAGCCATGAATTCAACTGCATCCTCTTCCCGTGTTGCCACCGATTCACCTATTGTTGTCGCTCTTGATTACGATAATCGTGATAAAGCTTTGGCCTTCATTGACCGTATTGACCCGCGTGATTGCCGCCTGAAAGTAGGCAAAGAGATGTTTACCCTGTTTGGGCCGCAGTTGGTGCGTGATATTCAGCAACGTGGCTTTGATGTGTTCCTCGATTTGAAATTTCACGATATCCCAAACACCACGGCACGCGCCGTTGCTGCTGCGGCTGAGTTGGGGGTATGGATGGTGAATGTGCATGCCAGTGGTGGGGCACGCATGATGAGTGCAGCGCGTGAAGCGTTGCTGCCATTTGGCAAAGATGCCCCCTTGCTGATAGCCGTAACCGTTTTGACCAGCATGGAAGCCAGTGATTTGGCCGATCTCGGTATTACCGCAACGCCTGCTGAGTATGCAGAACGTTTGGCGCGATTAACGCAGAATTGTGGTTTGGATGGTGTTGTTTGCTCCGCACAAGAAGCGGTACGCTTCAAAAGCGAACTGGGTCAGGGTTTCAAATTGGTCACACCGGGTATTCGTCCGGTTGGAAGTGATGCCGGTGATCAACGTCGCATTATGACCCCACAGCAAGCTCAGACAGCGGGGGTGGATTTCATGGTTATTGGACGCCCGATCACCCAATCTGCAGATCCTGCCCATACTCTGCGTGAAATCCACGTCTCACTTCAGCAGGATGCATGATGAAAGACGATAACAGTCGTTTAGTTTACTCCACCGAGAGCGGCCGTATTGATGAACCTAAAGCCGCTCCTGTTCGCCCGACAGGGGATGGTGTGGTACGAATCCAACGTCAGACCAGCGGGCGCAAGGGTAAAGGTGTGTGTCTGATAACGGGTATTGATGCGGATGATGCAGAATTAGCGACACTAGCAGCAGAACTTAAAAAGAAATGTGGCTGCGGTGGTTCGTTAAAAGATGGCGTGATTGAAATTCAGGGTGATAAACGTGATCTGATTAAATCGCTGCTGGAAGCTAAAGGAATGAAAGTTAAATTAGCAGGCGGTTGATTCGCTTGTTTAAATAATCAGGCCACGGGATATTTACCGTGGCCTTTTATTATGGCTGCTGAAAATTAGACCTGAAAAATACAACTTTTATCAGTCGTTAAAGCGCATTACGCTTTAGCTGGTCACAAGATTTATTTGCTCACTTGGTGCCCGATAATACCACCCACGGCGGCACCACCCAATGTACCCAGTGCACTACCATCCGTTAAGACTGCGCCACCAACGGCACCCGCACCCGCACCAATTGCGGTGTTACGATCTTGGTTAGACCAGCCTGAACAGGCGCTCAACGACATTGCTACGGTCAAGGCCAGCACAGTGGCAGTAATTTTTTTGTTATTAAAAGTCATAATATTTTCTCCTGAATGATTGATTCACGGAAAATAAGCTTCTATTAAGTATAGTAGCTTTGTGTCATTTAAAGACGCTCACGTGAAACTGCATGACGATACAAGGCCAAAAAGATAATGCCAGTGATTATCACACTCTGTTATACCGCTGATAAATATTCTAATTTAAGTGGGGAATTACGACAGGTAAATAATCTTAAAGGATGTGCAAGATAATTCTGATATTAGGGCTGCCTGCACGGAATGCAGGCAGTTGAACATCGTGATTACGCGAGGGGAAATTGTTTTACGATATTGACTTGAACACCCGTGTCTAGCAGTTGCTGACCCGTAATTTCATTCAGACCATCATCAGTGATCACGCGATTGATACATGAAATGGGGCCTAGCGTGTAGGGATGCATCGCGCCGAACTTGGTGCTGTCTGTCAGGATAATGATTTCACTGGCTTTTCCCAACACAGTATTCACTACATCGGCGCGCATCATATCGCGACTGGTAAATCCTGTTTCTGGCAAGAAACCGTCAATACCGATGAACGCTTTGCTGAAATGTACTTGCTGGATAAATTGACGCGTCAAAGGTCCAACCATACTTTCGCTTTTTTTCTGGTAGATGCCACCAAGCAACACGACTTCACAGTCAGTATCTTTAAGAAGATGAGCGATATAACTGCTGACGGTGATTATCGTGATTTTTTTCTGCTCGGCCAGTGCTCGGGCCAGCAACGCATTACAACTGCCATTTTCGATAAAGACTGTTTCGCCATCGTTGACTAAGGTCGCCGCAAAATCAGCGAGATGCCGTTTAAGCGAATAATTGTTCATCATTCGCGTTTCAACGTCTTCGCTATCCAACGGAACGGCGTAGCCATGTGTCCGCTTCAGGTAGTTTTTTTTCTCCAGAAGATTGAGATCCTGGCGAATAGTCACTTCTGAGACACCGGTTTTTTTAGCGAGATCGGTCACACTCATGCGGCCATGATCAATCACCATCTGTAAAATAATTTGTTGTCTGGAGTTCATGTCAGCCAAATTTTGGGCGGTGCATAAAGCACCGCCTGGATTATCAAAGAGTATGTTCTGTACGGGCTATAATATCATCCTGAGCGTCTGGAGATAAGGCAGTAAAGAAAGCAGAATAACCTGCTACGCGCACGACTAAATCGCGATATTTATCAGGATGTTGTTTGGCATCCAGCAGGGTTTCACGGGAAACAATGTTGTATTGCACATGCCAACCCTTATGCGCTTCGAAGAAAGTCCGCAGCATAATCATCAACTTTTCACGATCGCGTGGGTTATCCAGAGTGGCTGGATTCAGTTTCTGATTCAGTAATACGCCGCCCAGAATTTTACTGGTTGGCAATTTACCCACTGAACTTATCACCGCTGTTGGCCCGAGGCGGTCAGTCCCTGAAGCAGGGCTTGCACCTTCTGCCAGCGGAGTCTTCGCTTTACGTCCATCTGGCGTTGCCATCGTTGCTGCGCCAAAGGGGACGTTTGCTGAAATCGATGAGGTGCCTGCGTAATATGTCCCGCCAATAGGGCCGCGGCCAAAGCGGGTATTGTGATACTGCTTCAGCTCGTCGATATAAGTCTGGTAAGCCCGTGCCAGCAGTAAATCTACTTCATCGTCATCATTGCCATATTTCGGCGCGCTGTTAATCAAACGCTGGCGCAACTGCTCACCGGTCAAACCATCAAAATCGTTAGCTAATGCTTCTGCTAACTGCTGTTGGCCAATGGTACCTTGCTCAAACACCAGTTTCTTCACAGCGGCAAGGCTGTTGCCCAGGTTGGCAATACCCACTTGCAGACCTGAAACCCAGTCATATTTTGCGCCGCCTTGCTTAACGCTTTTACCCCGTTCGATGCAGTCATCGACCAGGGCAGAGCAAAGAATATCGTGGGCATTCTCTTCAAGAACGGTATCAACAACGCATTCTATTTCGATAGATTTCTGGGTGTAGTAGCGAATCTGGGTATCCCAGGCATCGGTAACCTGGTCAAACTGGGTGAAATTACCTGCAGATAGCGCATGTTCCTGTGGCAGGAAGATTTTACCGCTGGTTGCATCACGTCCTTGTTCCAGTGCCGCTAACATCACCCGGGCGAAATTAATAAAACTCATGCCCGTGCAACGATAACCCCATTTGCCACCAACAGCGGTTTCGATACAACCGATAGCGGCATAGTCGTAAGCATCTTCGCGGCTGACACCGAGCTTGATAAATTCCTCAATAACGATTTCATCATTATTAAATGCAGGCATCCCGAAACCACAACGGATCACCTGAACACAAGCATCGAGGAAGTCGTTACTCATTCCCGCATGATAACGCACGCTCAAGTTGGGTTGCGTTGAACGTAACTGGCCGCATGACTCCAGGATGGCGTAAGAGAGCGGATTCACCGCGTCAACAGCTTTACCCTCGACGAGCGTTTGCCCACCAATCGTCACGTTTTGGTATAGCGGGCTCCCTGCGGAAGCCTTGGAATGCGAACCAGAGCGAATTTTGTTAACTTCCAGCAGCTTTAACCAGCAGCTTTGCAGCAACTCGATAGCCTGCTCACGTCCCAGAGTTTGCTCAAGTTCAACATCGCGGCGATACCATGGATAGAGGAACTGGTCGAGGCGACCAAACGAAACGGAGTGCCCGTTGGATTCAATCTGCAGTACCAGTTGAACAAAGTAACTCAACTGCAATGCCTGCCAGAATGAGGTCGGTTTGTGATGAGCAATAACATCACAGTTTTCAGCCATTGCCAGCAGTTCGTCACGGCGCGACTCACGTGTTTCTGCGCTGGCCATTTCTTTCGCCAGAGCCGCATAGCGCAGGATATGGTCACTTAAAGCCACAAACGTAATATCGATGGCTTTCAGGAATTGTTCTTTATGTAAATCTTCCCAGTCGGTCAGATGCAGGCGTGAACGGCGCTCGGCAACTTTGGCACGTAAACCATCAATACCCAATTCCAGTAACAGCGGGAAGTTGACCGCAAGATGCGCATCACCTGAGGTCATATTGCCTTCGGCTTTAATAATACCGCTTGCCAGTAACTCTTTCTGCTCGTCAGTAAACATTCCGTAGCAACGGTCTTGTACAGTTTGGCCGCGCCACCACGGGCAAATTTCATGCATTACCGCTTTGTCTGCATCGGAAATCGAGAAGCCAGCGCCTGGACGGTCGCCCAGTTCATCGATTTCGCTCTCAATCCAGCCAACGGTATATTCAGGGAAGAATGGCGCACCGCGCACATGGCTTGCCTGGTTACCGACGATCAACTCGTCATGCTTAATCCAGATGGTACGTTCAGTAAGGTGATGGGCAAGGGCGAGGGCGCGGCGCACCGGTAAAGGTTTTTCCTGATGCTGCTGATAAATCGCCGTGTAATGTTGGGCTCGTTCAGTACAGACCGGTGGCTTAACAATATGAATTAATGCATCTTTATGATCTTTGATGCGTTGGCTTAAGGTGTTCAGGTTCAGTTGGGTCATCGGTTTATCCTCTTATCCAGGCGGTCATCCCTTTTTGGCTTGCATACTGCTCAGCAAATTGCAGCAGCTCTGGCGCATCAAGTGGTTGCTGCGCGGCCATATAGGGGAGATTCAGGAGTTTGTATTTGTTAATACCTAAGGTGTGGTAAGGCAAAAAATGAATCGCTTTCACGCCTATTTCGTCGGCGGCAAAATCACTGATTGCACGAATAGATTGCTCATCAGCATTAAAATTAGGGATGAGTGGTACGCGAACCGTCATTTCGACATTGCGCGCCGCAAGCTTGCGGAAGTTATCCAGGACACGTTCGGCACTACCATCGGTCCATTGCTTGAAACGCTGCGCATCAACATGCTTGAGGTCGGCGAGCAGTAAGTCGAGGTGCCCGAGTGTCGGCTCAATATATTTCCATGGCACATGGAGACAGGACTCGACGGCGGTATGAATCCCCGCTTCTTTGCTTCTTCGCAGTAGTTGCTCAGCAACTTCAGGCTGCATAAAAGGCTCTCCACCGGAAAGCGTAATGCCGCCGCCACTGCGGTCGTAAAAGGGCTTATCACGCAGTACCGTTTGCATGATGGCATCAATACTTTGCGTTTCTCCGCACACACTTAATGCCTGAGTAGGGCAGCAATCCGTCAGTGCGGTCAGATCGCCTGCTTCCAGTTTTTCACGAATGATTATCAGGGAATCATCAATGCGAGAAATAGCATGTGGGGCAACCTGTGGGCACAACTCACAACCAGCAAGGCATAAACGTTCATCAAACAGAACATCCTGACCACGTGCGCGGCTTTCAGGATTCTGGCACCAGCGGCAACCTAAAGAGCAACCTTTCAAAAACACCACGGTGCGGATGCCTGGACCATCATGTGTTGAGTAACGTTGGATATTAAATAGCATAAGCCCGCCTTTATCTTCTGTTCGTAAATTAGATTACTTTCGAATGAAAGTTTTATTGATTTTGATCAGATAAAGAACAGACAGCGACGTTATGATGTCGGCAATGAGATAGATGACCCATCTGGAGAACTTATGGAACTGTATTTAGATACGGCTGACGTTGCCGCAGTGAAGCGCCTGGCGCG
This sequence comes from Buttiauxella sp., assembly GCF_035271705.1. Classification (GTDB taxonomy): domain Bacteria; phylum Pseudomonadota; class Gammaproteobacteria; order Enterobacterales; family Enterobacteriaceae; genus Buttiauxella. The sequence continues at coordinate 1,774 of NZ_DATERI010000035.1, read as the reverse complement.
TGTTTTACCTTTGCAGGGTGTCACAACCAACCCATCAATTGTGGCTAAAGCCGGTATTTCCTTATGGGAAGTGCTGCCAGCGTTGCAAGATGCGCTGGGCGGTGAAGGCAAACTATTTGCTCAGGTGATTGCTGCACAAGCTGATGAGATGGTGAAAGAAGCGGAATTGTTAGTTAAGCGCGTTCCGGGCCTGGTAGTGAAAGTCCCCACGACGGTGGAAGGTCTGGCAGCCATGAAGCAATTAAAAGTGTTGGGTATCCCGACACTCGGGACTGCCGTTTATGGTGCAGCTCAAGGGCTACTGGCGGCGCTGGCTGGCGCGGAGTATGTCGCACCCTATGTGAACCGGCTGGATGCGCAGGGTGGTGATGGTATTCAAATGGTGCAGGACTTACAGCAATTGCTGACGCTTCATGCTCCGCAATCTAAAGTTCTGGCTGCCAGTTTCCGGACACCACATCAGGCAATGTCTTGCCTGTTAGCGGGCTGTGAAGCGATTACGTTGCCGATTGATGTCACCGAACAACTGCTGACAACGCCTGCGGTCAATGCGGCTATTGCGACGTTCGAAAAAGACTGGCAAGGGGCATTTGGTTCACTGAGCTTGTAAAATTGCGCCGGTTTTCACCGGCGACAGATCAAATCTCCCAGGGCGACTTTTTCAAGTCGCTCTCATTTTGTTCTTTACCGTTCGCAATATTCAGCAATTCAGCTTTCAAAATCTCCAGATTATTAATGGCCGACGCATGATCGCCTCCCACCAAAATATCTAACACGGTATCAATACGCTTTGCGAGTTGCAGAGGGTTCACTGAAGGCATAGTGCATCCTGTTTCTTCCGAAAAAAAGTTGTCTTCATAATGCAAAAAAAGGCTCAAAAAGAGAAGGTGCAAGGGCGCATTTTTAGCCTTATCCATCAATTAATTATCGAACAATATATAAGTAATAATTATTAAATGTTCCGATACATTCACCCTAAAGCAGTAGTGCATTAGTCTGATCCTGCGTGTAACGCGCTTTCATAACATGAGGATAAGATAATGACAGTCATTAACCAGCCAACCTGCAAATTGTTCACGGATGCTACTAGATTCACTCAATTGTCGGGATATTACGAAGTAGAACGCCGCACTGTGTGGATGATGTTACGAGCTCAAACTCGCCCTTGCTTCAATCACAAATTGATCGAAGAGATTATGAATCTCCGGTATTTGGTTCAGCAGGAGGGGTTTGTGGTTGATTTTTGGGTGACCGGTTCATTGGTGCAGGGAATCTATAACACCGGTGGCGATTTGGGCTTCTTTGTTGAATCCATTCAGCAGGGGCGGCGTGAAGCGCTTCGAGCTTATGCTCGTGCCTGTGTAGATTGTGTTCATGCTGCTTCTCGAGGGTTTGATAGCGGAGCGATTAGCCTCGCAATGGTCGAAGGCAGCGCATTGGGAGGAGGATTTGAAGCCGCGCTCGCACACCATTTTGTGTTAGCACAACGGGATGCGCGTATGGGGTTCCCGGAAATTGCTTTTAACCTGTTCCCGGGAATGGGGGCATATTCGCTAGTTGCACGTCGTTCAGGGATGAAACTCGCTGAGGAGCTTATCTATAAAGGAGAGGCGCACACCGCTGAATGGCATCATCAATTTGGCCTGGTAGATGAGTTATTTGAACCGGGTCAGGGTTATCTTGCCACTCGTACCTTCATTGACACTTTGCAACCGAAGCTTAATGGCGTGCGTGCAATGCTGCGTGCCCGTCAGCGTGTACTCCAGTTACCTCG
>NZ_DATERI010000034.1:0-13999 GCF_035271705.1 Buttiauxella sp. | reverse complement strand
GCGGCCATATCGGTTGCGCTGTAGCCACCGGCCATCACGGTATCGACAAAACCCATTGAGGTTTGTGCAATTTGCGCGAGGATCACGGGTATCGCCAGTGCGAGAAGCTGGCGGGCTTCAACTATGTACTTCTGCATTTTTACACCTGAATATTTTTAGTTATTAGCAAGACAATAAAAGCGCCAGAAATGGCGGAAAAATAGGAATTGCAGGGGAATTAGCCTGACTATTGTAGCGGGAGAAAACGAATACGCCAGCCAAATAATGGTGGGGTAGCGCGGATAGCTGGCAAGCCTTTTTACCAACTGTTAAAGTGCTGAGTGATAATATTAATAGCATCCATTTAATTTCCAGGAGCTTTACGATGTTTACAGGTATTGTGCAGGGCACAGCAACCCTGGTCTCCATTGATGAGAAACCTAACTTCCGTACGCACGTTGTCGCCTTACCCGACGAGATGTTACCTGGCCTTGAAACCGGTGCGTCGGTTGCACACAACGGTTGTTGCCTGACGGTTACGGAAATCAATGGCAACCACGTCAGCTTTGATCTAATGAAAGAGACGTTGCGCATCACCAATCTTGGCGAATTAGTCGAGGGAGACAGTGTGAACGTCGAACGTGCCGCCAAATTTAATGATGAAATCGGCGGGCATCTTATGTCCGGTCATATTATGACTACGGCTGAAGTGTCTAAAATTCTCACCTCAGAAAATAACCGCCAGATCTGGTTTAAAATTCAGGACAAAACCTTGATGAAATATATCCTGCATAAAGGATATATCGGTATTGATGGTATTAGTTTGACCGTTGGCGAAGTGACCGCAACACGTTTCTGTGTGCATTTGATTCCGGAAACACTCCAGCGCACGACGCTGGGCAGCAAGAAACTGGGGAACCGCATTAATATTGAGATTGACCCGCAAACGCAGGCGATTGTTGATACGGTTGAACGGGTGCTTGCACAACGTGAAGCCACGTTGGAAGCGGCGTTACCCAAGGTTTAACCTGATACATAAGCGGGGGAATGACTTCACCCGCTTTTAATCTTAATCGATCAGGCAATCAATAAACTTCCTCGCACGACATCGCTGCTCTGGCGCTCTCCCAACAGTAATTCAACTGCCCGACAGGCAATGCTTTCAAGCGGGTATTTGATGGCCGGAATCGCGTTTGTCCCCGGCATTCGGCTGGAGCCGTCCAGACTGAATACCATCACCTGTTCCGGGACTTTTAATTGATACTGGTTGAGCATCATGACCGCTTCCTGCGCCTGGGTATCGTCGGTGACTAACAGTGCTGAAAATTTCACACCACGGTTAATCAGGCGTTGCAGTGCCATGCGTACGGATGACTCATCTTCAATGACTAACTGGCGGTTAAAAGGCACCACATGGTTGTGCAGGGCCTGGTGATAACCCTCAAGCGTCAACGCTGCCGCTTCACCGCTGGCAAAGTTAATTAACGCGATATGCCGCCGTTGCTGGTTACACAAATAGTGGACGGCGGTTTCTGCGGCAAAAACATGATCACACTGAATGCTGAAGTTGTGCGAAGCGCTCAGGCAATCAATCAACATGATATCGTCGGCAAGATTCGGAAGCGGGAAGCGCGCTCCCACTACAACCAACGCATCACACAAACCGTTAGATAGCTCGTGAGCCGCTTGTGCCACGCTGTCGTGGTCATTGGCGAAGCGCAGCAATAAATGCTTATGGTGCTGATTGAGCTGTTTTTCAAGCGCTTGCAGATAGCCGGTGGACTGCTGAATATGCTCAGTGGCACAAATAACCCCAATACAGTTTGTCGACTGGCTACTCAAGGATTGCGCAATAGCGTTGGGGGTGTAATTCAGAATGTCGGCTGCACGTAATACCGCCTGACGACTCTCTTCTTTGACGCCGCGACTGCCGCTTAAAACCCGCGAAACGGTGGCTTTTGAAACCTGCGCAAGACGTGCTACATCATTAATATTCGACATGTTCTGTTGGCTTAGTAAGGTGGATCAGCAAAGCGCTATCCACCAATTTTGCGTGTTTTGGCGGGGGCGCTTCGCTTACCCACCATACGATTCAGTTTGGTTAATTAAAGCCATTTTCTGCAGCGGTCGCTCGATACCATTCACCGCTTTTCTTGATGGTGCGCTGTTGAGTCTCGAGATTTAACGAGACAAAGCCGTAACGGTTTTTATAGGCATTACACCATGACCAGTTATCGATAAACGTCCACATATGATAACCGAGGCAGTTGCTGCCCTCGGTGATGCCTTTGTGTAGCCACTTCAGGTGGTCGCGCACAAAATCAATGCGGTAATCATCCTGAATCTGACCATTCTCATCGAAACGCTGTTCGTTTTCAACGCCCATGCCGTTCTCAGAAATATAGCAATTTGGGTTGCCGTAGTTCTCACGCAGGTTGGTGAGAATATCGTAGATCCCTTGCTCGTAGATTTCCCAGCCACGATATGGGTTCATTTTGCGGCCCGGCATTTCATAAGGCTCGAAGAACCACTCCGGCATGAATGGACTGTCAGGATTGACTAACGAGTCGCGGCATTTGATACGGCGCGGCTGGTAATAGTTAATCCCCAATAAATCGACGACACCCGCGGCAAGCAACGCTTTATCTTCCGGCTGACAGGTTGGCAGTTGACCATGTTCCTTCAACAGCGCCACCAGTTCTTGCGGATATTCGCCCCGCAGAGCAGGGTCGAGGAAGCTGCGGTTAAACATCAGATCAGCAATATTTGCCGCTTTCACATCCGCCGGGTTTTGTGAGCGTGGGTAAGATGGCGTGAGATTGAGGATAATACCAATCTCACCTCCGTCGTTACGCTCATGGTAGGCCTTCACGGCCAGCGAGTGCGCAATCATGGTGTGGTAAGCAACGGTGGCCGCACGTTTGAAATCCACCACGTTCGGGTAATGGAAATCATACAGATAGCCCCCTTCAACAGGCACAACCGGTTCGTTGAAGGTGAACCAATGTTTCACCCGATCGCCAAACAGCTCGAAGCAAACCGTGGCAAATTCAGCGTAAGCGGTGACAACGTCACGACTTTCCCAGCCACCTTGTTGCTGCATCACCATTGGCATATCAAAGTGGAACAAGTTGATAAAGGGTTTTATGCCTTGTGCCAGCAACTCGTCGATAACCTGATTGTAGAAGGTTACGGCTTCTTGATTTACCGCTCCGCGACCTTCAGGGATCAGTCTTGCCCAGGAAATTGAGGTACGGAAGGTATTGTGGTTTAGCGCCTTTAGCAGCGCGATATCTTCTTTCCAGTTTTTGTAGAATGTCGAAGTATCTGCGGGGCCTACGCCGTTATGGAAACGGGTCGGTTGCTCTTGATACCACTGATCCCAAATGGTGGCTGTTTTGCCAAAAGAGAGGGTTTCGCCTTCAGTTTGCGGTGCTGAACTGGCGCTGCCCCACCAAAAGTTATCAGGAAATACATATTTCATTTTCGTTCCTCATTTGACGTGCCTGCCAGCTAATTGGGCAGGCAAAAAATTTTAATTTGCCGCAACCGGCGTGCTGCTTTCCTGTTCATTGCGCTCTTCATCCTGTTTTAGCAGGGTGCGTTCGTAAGCCTTCAGGAATGGGTAATACATCACAGCCGACATGACCATACAAACCAGACACATGATTACGGGACTTACCGCCCAATTTGCCGCCCACGACGCACCAATCGGCGCAGGTGTTGTCCACGGTGTTAACGACACAACCTGTGCAACCCAACCTAATTTTGTCGCGGTCCAGGCCAGTGTTGCGTTAATCATCGGCACTAAAGTAAAGGGTAAGAAGAACAGCGGATTCATGATGATGGGTGTGCCGAACAGAATCGGTTCGTTGATATTAAAGAAGCTTGGCACCACGCCCATTTTCCCGATAGTGCGCAAGTGAATGGCACGGCTGCGTAGCAGCAGGAAGGCGAGCGGTAAAGTTGAACCGACGCCACCAATCAACAAATAGTGATCCCAGAAACCTTGCAGATAAATATGCGGCAGTACATTGCCTGCGGCCAGCGCCGTTTGGTTTGCAGAAAGGTTAGCCATCCAGAATGGGTTCATGATCCCGGTGACAATCAGTGCCCCATGAATACCGGCAAACCACAGGATCTGGCAGATAAACACCGAAATCAGAATCGCAGGCAGGGAGTCAGATGCGGAAACCAGTGGCGCAAGCAGATGCATGATCGCTTCCGGGATAATCATTCCGGTGGTGGATTCGATAAACAAATTCAGCGGGTGGAGCGTTGCCACAATCACGACAACGGGGATCAGGATTTCAAATGAACGCGCGACACCGGTGGGCACTTCTTTCGGCAAACGGATGGTGATGTTGTGGCGTTTGAGGAAGGCGTACATTTCGCTGGCATAAATGGCAGTCAGCAGGGAGGTAAAGATGCCCTGGCCCGAGAAATATTGCGTTGAAATTTGCCCGTCTTTATAGGGAGCGGCGACCAATAAAAAGGCCATAAAGGCCAGTAAGCCGGTCATTATCGGGTCGAGCTTATAGTGCTTCCCGAGGCTTGCGCCAATACCGACTGAAATAAAGAATGTCATCACACCCATGCTGAGGTTAAACGGCAACATCAGCTGTTCCCGGTAGGTGAGCGAGAATCTCAGCCACGAGCGCGCAAAGCCCCAGCTACTGTCTGGGGAGAACGGTGGGAAAATAAACACTAACAAGAAAGAACCGATAATCATAAACGGTAGGGCAGCGATAAAGCCGTCGCGGATGGCAATGACATGGCGCTGAGAGCCCATCGCTCCGGCCATGGGGGTGACTTTTTGCTCAATCACATTAACCATTTTTTGGTACATGCTCATGGCGATATCCTTGTTATTGTTTTGAAGTTGGCTAATTGTGAAACAGAATGGAAACCGGTTTCCATTGAAGAGATAGATAATTGTTACCGAGATCAAACTTGTGAAGAAAGTAGCACTGGAAACGTGAGCAACCCCACATTTTGTTAAGAAAATGCTACGGATGAGTCAGGAGAGCGACTAACCCGACAGCGTCGGGATAGTCGAGGAATCAACGGGGAACGCGTAAACCGTGTTCGACTCCACGGGTAAAAACGATTTGCCAGAGCTGAATATCGCGGGCGCGGAAGGCACCTGCACATGCATTGAGGTAATAACTAAACATGCGTTTGAATCTTTCTGAATAGTTATTAGCAATTTCCGGCCAAAAATTCTGGAATCTTTCATGCCAGGCCATTAACGTTTTGTCGTAGTCAGCACCAAAGTTATGCCAGTCCTCCATCACAAAATGGCCTTCGCTAGCATCTGCAATCTGGCGAACCGAAGGGACACAACCGTTCGGGAAGATATATTTATCTATCCACGGGTCGACGATCCTATCGGTTTTATTGGAGCCAATAGTATGCAGCAGGAAAATACCATCAGGTTTTAGATTGCGATCAGTGACATTAAAATAGGTGGCATAGTTTTTAGGTCCGACATGTTCAAACATGCCAACAGAAACAATACGGTCAAACTGCATATCCAGATCCCGATAGTCTTGCAGCAGTATGGTGACATCGAGTCCGAGACATCGTTGCTGGGCCATTTTTTGTTGCTCGGCAGAAATCGTTACGCCATGAACCACCGCGCCGTAATGACGTGCGGCATATTCGGCAAGGCCACCCCAGCCACATCCAATATCCAGCAATGTCATACCCGGTTCGAGGTTTAACTTATCGCAGATCATTTTTAACTTGGCATTCTGTGCATCGCTAAGGGTATTGGCGTCTTTCCAGTAGCCGCAGGAATATTGCATATGTTCATCGAGCATACGGCTAAACAAATCATTGCCGAGATCATAATGCTCTTTGCCAACAATCCAGGCGCGTTTTTTAGATTGCAGGTTGAGAATGCGGGCGGCGGTAACGCGGAGCGTGTCTTTTAAATGGTGAGGGAGTTGGTGTTCAAGTCCGGCGCGAATGGCGTTATGGAAAAAAATATCCAGTCGTTCGCAATCCCACCATCCATCCATATAGCTTTCGCCCAGCCCCAGGGTGCCCTCTTGCAGGACGCGTTTATAAAAATCGGGGTGCTTAACCTGAAGATCGAAAGGCCGCGAGCCATTAATTTCCACACCGGCCTGCGTGAGCATTTCACTCACGATTCGATACCATGGGTTGTTTTTTATACTGGCTTCTTCTATGCACGATGAACTCATAGCTTCTCCATCACCAATGTGTGAGGAACCTTAAAACAGCGTAGACACTATTTTAGGCATGTGAGAAATATCACGGTAAATTCCGCGAGCCTGATATCCGACGTAGAACAGAGAAAGGGCGAGAGCCCATGAAAATAGCTTCATAAAACAACAAACGGGAGCACAAGGCTCCCGTTAAAACGTCTTTATTATTGCACTGACGGTTGAGCCGTAAATAAGTATAGGCTCGCCCAATCGCTGATTCAATAAAATATCGTTAGCATGCTAACTAGATGGCTGTCATGCAATCTTAACGATTAATGTGCATCAGATTCAGCCACTTGCCAAACTTCGGCGTTTTTACTGCGTTGCAGTAAGTAGCCCGACATCGCCACCACAATCGTTATTAACATCACGCTGGTGGTGGTCAACAGTGGTGTCGCAACTAACCATGACACCATTAAGCTTGCGAGGAAGCATAACCCTAATTGTAGGGTATTTTGCAGTGCAGCGGCTTTACCCGTAGCTTGCGGGAACGGCAGCAGGGCAGATGCCACCACGATAGGATAAATTGCCCCGTTAGCCATTGCCATAACACAGAATGGAATCAGCAACAAAGTGAGGTTAGCTTGCCCGCTCATGGCTACGGCCCAGGTCGCGAATGTGCTCAAAGTATAAAGCGCCAGTAACCACGGCAGCATCTGTTTACCTTGCCATTTTTGCATGGCGCTACGGCAACCGTAACCCCCTATCAAGAACGCAATGGTTTGTGGGACATAACTTAGGCCGATAGCTTCAGGGCTGTAACCCATATCGTTAAGAATGAAAGGTGACCCCGTCAGCCACGCAAAGAAACTGGCGGAGCAGGCAGCATAAATCAATACGTTACCGCTATAGATGCGAGAGCTCAGTAATGACATGAAACTCACTCGATTGTCTGCAGTTTGCGGATGATGTTGTGTGCGTGGTTTCAGACGCAAAATCGGGATCATCAGCACCAGAGTGATGACAAACAAGGTGGTGAAAATCGCCCGCCAGTCAAAGTGACTCAAAATCCAACTACCCAGCAGCGGTGCCAGTGCCGGAGACAAGCCAACCAGCGGCATAATGGTTGCGAAGATACGACTTGCGCGACTCGCCGGATAGTAATCGGTAACCAGAGCCTGCCAACTGACTGCGGCAGAACAGACGCCGACCGCCTGAACAAAACGCAGCACCAATAGCGCGGTGGCACTTTCGACCCACAACATGCCGATACAACCGATGGCGAACAGGCTTAAACCTGCCAGCAATACTGGTTTGCGACCGAAATGGTCTGACAGCGGTCCCCATATTAACTGGGCTATCGCAAATCCCGCGAGGAACAAACTCAGGCTTGCACTGACGGCGGAAGCATCGGTCTGTAAATCTTGCCCAATGGCTGCGAAAGCAGGCAGATACATGTCTGTGGCAAGGAACCCCAGCACACTTAATCCGGCCAGCCAGATAAGAAATCCTTTTGAAGGTTGCATCATTTTCTCTTTATTTATCTTGCAGGTTAATCGCTGCGGGAGTGTACGGAGTGCAATTACACTTGTGAAACGCTAATATTTGTATGTTGCGTTCAAAAAATTTGTGAGCAAAGAAATGTGGTCAGAATACTCGCTGGAAGTCATCGATGCGGTAGCGCGCAATGGGAGCTTTAGCGGTGCAGCACAAGAGTTGCACCGCGTTCCGTCTGCCATTAGCTATACGGTGCGGCAACTGGAAAACTGGTTAGCTGTGCCGCTATTCGAACGGCGCCATCGGGATGTTGAATTAACTCCCGCGGGCCTCTTTTTTCTGAAAGAAGGCCGGTCTGTTATCAAAAAAATGATGACGACACGGCAACAGTGCCAACAAATTGCAAACGGTTGGCGCGGACACTTGGCCATTGCGGTCGATAACGTGGTTAAACCGGAGCGAACGCGGCAACTGGTACTGGATTTCTACCGCCATTTCCCGGATATCGAACTGCATATCTTTCAGGAAGTGTTTAATGGCGTGTGGGATGCGCTGGCGGACGGCCGTGTAGAAGTGGCGATTGGGGCGACCCAGGCGATACCGGTCGGGGGGCGCTTTGCTTTCCGCGATATGGGAACGTTGAGCTGGTGTTGTGTGGCGGCAGCATCCCACCCACTGGCACAGCGCGGCGGGACGTTAAGTGATGATGACCTGCGTGAATGGCCGTCGTTAGTACTCGAAGATACGTCACGTTCATTACCGAAACGTATTACCTGGCTGTTAGATAACCAACGCCGTGTCGTTGTGCCTGATTGGGAGTACGGTTCGGATTGTTTGAGCGCGGGTTTATGTGTTGGGATGGTACCGTTGCATATCGCCAGGCCGTGGCTGGCATCCGGTCAATGGAGTGAACTCACTCTGGATAATCCATACCCTGACGCAGCATGCTGCCTGACATGGCAGCAAAATGACGCCTCTCCTGCATTGAGTTGGCTGTTAGATTATCTTGGGGACAGTGAGACGATGAATCAGGAATGGTTGCAGGAGCCGATGTAAATACCCCTTTCATCTTTCAAGATGCAGATGCGTTGGGGACACTCGTTCACCCAACAAATGTGCCGGGAGCAGATTTGAATGCTGTTACCAGCACCCCGAAGGGTGAGGCCCACGGATGGGCCGAATAATCACTTGCTTATGTAAGCTCATCGGGATTAACGAGAGACGCCTGTCTCTCGCCGGAGGCTGGTCAAATTCGTTCCCGTCGAATCTGTCGCTCGTCTGCCGCCTTCCTGCCTCTTGAAATCTATTGGGAATGCTATCTTTTATCGGCGGTAATCGCGGAATGGACCATCAGCCACTGAGCGGCGTTCAATGAGACGCGGATGGACTTCAATCGACTGGGATTCTTCCCGTTTATTGACGATTCTATCCAATAGCATGTTAAACGCCGTTTCCCCCAGCGAATCTTTCGGCTGGTGGATGGTGGTCAATGCCGGTGAGAAGAAACGCGCGTTACGCACGTTGTCGTAACCGATAATGGAAATATCCTGCGGAACACGCAAACCCATTTCATCTGCGGCACAAATTGCGCCCATCGCCATGATGTCGCCGCCACAGAACACCGCGGTAGGGCGAGGAGACTGTCCGAGAATTTGTTGCATGGCGCGATAGCCGGATTCAGGTTCAAAATCACCCTGAATAATCCAGTTTTCCGGGATAGCGATACCCGCTTCTTCCAGCGCTTTCATAAAGCCTGCGTGGCGACCGCCCCCGGTGTTACGTTCCAATTGCCCAGGGATAGCACCAATTTCGCGATGGCCGCGTTCAATCAAATAACGTCCCGCCAGGTAGCCACCGTGGAAAGCGTTATCGACCACGGAGTCCGTGAAATCAGCACGCGCTTCGCCCCAGTCCATTACCACCATTGGAATGTGGCGGTACTCTTCAAGCACACTTAGCAAGGCGTCTGGATATTCTGAGCACATCACCATCAGTCCATCGACACGCTTTTGCGCCATCATCGATAAGTAAGCACGCTGTTTTTCAAAGCTATTATGTGCGTTAGCCAAAATCAGGGTATAGCCTTTTTCAAAGCAGCTATTTTCTACCGCTTCGATGATCTCGGCGAAATAAGGTGCTTCGCTGGAAGTGGCAAGCAGACCAATCGTTTTGGTGTGATTAACTTTCAGGCTACGTGCTACGGCGCTTGGCGAGTAGTGCAATTCTTTAATTGCTGCCCATACCGCGTTGCGTGTTTCTTCTGCCACAAAACGGGTCTTGTTAATCACATGTGATACGGTTGTAGTGGAAACGTTTGCGCGCTTCGCCACGTCCTTGATTGTCGCCATTAAATTTCACTCCGGGCTATATCGTAAACCCTTGATTGCTAGTGTGTTAAACGTTTGCGTACGCAGACTCCAGATGCAACATAATGGTTGCGGGTATGCCGGGATTGCACATAAAACGAGAGGAGGGCATTGAATTGACGATACGCAATAAATTAGCGAGGGATTTTGGCCTATCCAGGAGGAAAGTGGAAGAGGGAAAATTGATATCAGGTTAAAACCAGGAGGATTTTTATCTCTGGTTGTGGGAAAATCATGCTGACACACCCTTTGTAAGGTAATAAAAGGAGTTTGCTGATGAATACCGATCTGAAATTTTCAATTACAACTACAGTTATCGTTCTGACTTTGATTGTTTTCGGTGCACTCGCTGCCGTCCTGCACTGATTAAGATGGGCCGCTCATCGCGGCCCATTTACTTTAGCATTAAGCTGCAAGATTCTTCGCAACAAACGCCCAGTTCACCAGCGCCCAGAAATGCTCAAGGTAGTTAGGACGAGCATTGCGGTAGTCGATGTAGTACGCATGTTCCCACACATCTACAGTCAACAGTGGTTTAGCCGCCGTCGTCAGTGGTGTGCCTGCGTTAGAGGTAGAAACAATCGCTAACGTACCCTCTTCTTGTTCAACCAACCAGGTCCAGCCTGCGCCAAAGTTCTTGATAGCGGCATCAGTAAACAGTTGTTTGAACTCAGCGAAACTCCCGAAGGATTTGTTGATGGCTTCCAGAAGCTCGCCAGTTGGCTCGCCGCCAGCATTGGGTGCCAGGCAGTTCCAGTAGAAAGTATGGTTCCAGACCTGAGCTGCGTTGTTAAATACGCCACCTTCGGAAGTGCGAACGATCTCTTCGAGAGTTTGGCCTTCAAACGCGGTGCCCTTAACCAGGTTGTTCAGGTTAGTGACATAGGTTTGATGGTGTTTGCCGTAATGGTATTCCAGGGTTTCGGCGGAGATATGCGGTGCTAAAGCATCTTTTGCATACGGTAGTGCAGGTAGTTCGAACGACATTGCTAACTCCTTATTACCCGTCATATTTCGAGCCACTTCTTTGTTGGCTGCGTTCATTCACCCAAATCACTGACGTGAGTCAGCTCATTGGGACTCATTTTCTTGCCGCCGCGATGCGACTCGAATTATTTTGGGTATCTATTGTTAAATAAACACATTTTGTGCGGGTTTAGGGTAACAAATTGAAAGGATAAGCAAAAGAAGAACTCTCCTGCCCATTCACGGGCAGGAGAAGGTATTAACGAATGGTTTTTGATGTCATGACGCGTTTAGCGCCAACATAGTGGCGTTGCCAGTAGTCTTCGCTCAACGAGGTGATTTGAATATCTTGCCCAGAACGCGGTGACTGGATGAATTTTCCGTTCCCGACGTAAACACCGACGTGATCCGCCGTGCCACGGCCTTGGGTGCGGAAGAACACCAGGTCACCCGTTTCCAGCTCACGACGATCTACCGATGAGGCATCACGCAGGTGATACATTTCGTTTGCGGTACGCGGAATACGGAACTTCACGAGATCTTTATAGGCGAAATAAACCAGACCACTGCAATCGAAACCCGTACGGGGTGACGTGCCACCCCAGCGATACGGTTTGCCGATTTGGCCCATTAATTTGTTCAACGCCGTTTTCTGTGCTTTCTGCACCCGGACTTTATGGGCTGCCGCAATCGTCGTGGGTTGCTCTGACTGGACTTTCACACAACGCGCTTTGTGACCCTTACGCGGTTTACTGCATTTTTCAGTGAAAGTAACAGGCTGGATTTTTGCGAGCTGCGAGGATTTTTTGCGGTCATTTTTGGCAAGATTTTTCGTTTTTGCACTGCTGGCGTTGTTAGCGGTTTTACTCTTCGAGGCAGTGGTTTCTTTTTTCTTGCTGGCTGTTTTTGAGGTGGTACTGGTTTTCTTGCTGGCGGTAGTGGTTTTATTTTTACTCGTACTGCTCTTTTCTATGCTCTTCGTTGTGCTTTTCACAACATGCGCTTTGTGCGCAGCCACGGGACGTGCGTGCTCAGACGCTTGCGTCAATGGTGTATACGGCAAGGTAAATAGTAGAGCACAGAGCGTGATTGATATTTTTGTTATCCGCGCCACTCGACAATCCCCTGGTTAGAATGAAAGCACAATGAATACCATCATGCCCGTGTATGATTTTGCAAACCCGCCGATTCTAATCTATAAGACGGACTAAAGTTAATAACCTTTTTCTATTCATCTTACTGTTTCGTTACCGGATGCAAAAAAAATCACCAAACTTAAGGTGATAAGGTGATTTATTGATCAGGGATAGGGTTAATTCCTGATTTGCAGATACGGGAAAAGTGTTATTCTTGAGACATGTTATCCCTCGCGCGCAGCAGTACACAGAAACCCTGCAAAAAATGGTGTTTTCTGGAGCGGGTATCGATCGCTACAATGGCAGGCTACTGCCGAGACTTGGTTTGAGGAAGCAAGCAATGAGCACTATTGAAAAAATCCAACAACAGATTACTGAGAACCCAATCCTGCTTTATATGAAAGGTTCTCCGAAACTGCCTAGCTGTGGTTTCTCCGCCCAGGCTGTGCAGGCGCTGTCTGCCTGTGGTGAGCGTTTCGCTTACGTTGATATTTTGCAGAACCCGGACATCCGTGCTGAGCTGCCAAAATACGCAAACTGGCCGACCTTCCCGCAACTGTGGGTTGATGGCGAGCTGGTTGGCGGTTGTGACATCATCATTGAGATGTATCAGCGTGGTGAATTGCAGGCGTTAATTAAAGAATCGGCTGCTAAGCATAAATCTGAAGAGCCAGACGCAGAGTAATTGAGTTTACTTTATATACCCTAAATAATTCGAGTTGCAGCCAACACCCCTGCAACTTGGAGTATGACGGGTAGAAAAGGGGAGGGCAGATTAAACTGTTCTCCCCTTTTTATTGCGGTCATCAGCTCAAATAAAGTCCATCATAATAGTTGCCGTGGCTTTAAAATCACCGGTTGTAGGCTCACCGCCGGATTTCAATAAAAACACATCGATAGGGATCTCTTTGCTGATAGGGTCAACAGTGTACTTATTACCAAATTCCCACTCCAGCGGATTACTGCCATCCATATATATCGGGCTGCCATTATTTTCACTGTTTTTAGCGGAACTGGCCGCTACATTAATGCCGATGGCCACATTTGTGGCGGCATTGGTCGTTTGGGTATTTCCCAGTAACAAACCATTTTCAAGCGTCGTCGTCGCATTGGTGATATAAGTTTTCACTTTGTTCACGCCGTAGCAATCTTTCATATACAGGGTTAAGGGTTTCTTTACTGTCGTCGTGCGGTTATTGGTCACTTTTGAGAGATTTTGATCACCAAAATCGACAATGCCGTTGTCGGACAAAGAATAATTGCAGGATGCTATTATTTTTATCTCCTCAGGGGGTATTGTATTTAAAGTTACACGGTTAGTAACAATATTCCCACCCGTATCGTTCGCATCAGACCAATCAAAGATTGTCTGGCCTGCTGTTGACGAAATACTTGTCCCTTCTGGCACCCCTCTAAATTCATTATTAGCAATAAATCCAGCATTGACTGTAGGTTTTATATCTGCTGTAGAAGAAAGTGTGTCAGTTCCTTCTACAGCAGAGGGAAGGCGATAATAGCCTGAATCCCGAAATTGATAATAATAGAACAGGCCAGGAATATTGGTTGCAAAAAGACTGACATCGCCATTGAGTTCGTCCGGCCTTGGTGAAGCTCCAATGATAGCACTTTCTTTAATCGTGGCGTAAATATTTGAACTGGTTATTTTCGTTATTTGTTTTGTTTTTTCCTGGCGTTTTCCCCATTCATCACAATTTACAACAAAGGCATAGGTTTCGTTAGTGATCCCAGCGGTTACTTGTTGTGGGAACTGATAGTATTGCCCGCTGGCCACATTGACTATCTGGCTGGCATCAATCGTTATATTCGCTATTTGTGCCCATTGATCCTGATATACGTTGACAAATTCACATTTTGTATC
>NZ_DATERI010000033.1:0-11481 GCF_035271705.1 Buttiauxella sp. | reverse complement strand
GGAAACGAGACTCGAACTCGCGACCCCGACCTTGGCAAGGTCGTGCTCTACCAACTGAGCTATTCCCGCATATTCTTTGTCTTTCAAGCCGCTGCTGCGTTAACTGCCTTGCCGCAACTCGAAACCCATCGAAATTGGTGGTACTGCATGGCTAAAAGCCTAATCAAATTTTGGAGCGGGAAACGAGACTCGAACTCGCGACCCCGACCTTGGCAAGGTCGTGCTCTACCAACTGAGCTATTCCCGCTCTGTGTAACGCTGCAAATTCTGCATCGGTACGGGAGGCGCATTATACGAGAAAACGTTTTTGCCGCAACCCCCTCAAAAGATTTTTTTCACAAAATTAGTTCGAGTGGCGATTTAAACGACAAAGTGGGTGTTTTTTCAACGAAGGAGGAGTTTAACTCCTCCAGAACGCCTGTCAAAGCTTAATAAAGTTCTCACGGTAGAACGCTAACTCAGCGACTGACTCGCGAATATCGTCCATTGCCTGATGAGTACCCTGCTTTTTGAAATCAGCCAAAATTTCAGGTTTCCAACGACGCGCCAACTCTTTCAGGGTGCTGACATCCAGATAACGGTAGTGGAAGTACTCTTCCAGTTCCGGCATGTACTTAAACAGGAATCGGCGATCCTGGCCGATACTATTACCGCAAATAGGCGAGCTATTCGCAGGAACCCAAAGCTTGAGGAACTCAAGCGTTGCCAGTTCAGCGGCACGGTCATCCTGAGTACTGGCCTTAACACGCTCAACCAGACCACTGCCAGTATGGGTACGCACATTCCAGTCATCCATCAGAGCCAACTGTTCGTCCGATTGATGGACAGCAATCGTTGGCCCTTCAGCAAGGATATTTAAATTGGCATCGGTAACCAGAGTGGCAATTTCAATTATGCGATCCCGCTCGGGGTCCAGGCCGGTCATTTCTAAATCAATCCAAATCAGATTGTTTTCATTTCCACTCATGCTATTTTCCACCCTTCTTGTGCGTAGCCCACCTCTGTCGATGGGTTAATTCGTATAAAATAGTGTGTATCATAGAGGTTTTGCCCATCACGGGCGACCAGGAGCCAGTAAGATTGAGCAAAAATAAACTCTCCAAAGGACAGCAGCGCCGGGTATCAGCAAACCACCAGCGTCGGCTGAAACAAACTGTGGAGAAAGCCGATCCTGACGACTCTCAGTTTGGTGAACCACGCGATGGCCGCGTGATCAGCCGTTTTGGCCAACATGCCGATGTAGAATCCCCTGGCGGCGACATCCATCGCTGCAACATTCGCCGTACCATCCGTTCGCTGGTCACAGGTGACAACGTGGTCTGGCGTCCAGCCAAAGAGGCTGCGGTCGGTGTCACGATTAAAGGCATTGTTGATGCGGTGCACGAACGCACTACCGTCCTGACACGCCCTGATTTCTATGACGGCGTAAAACCGATTGCCGCCAACATCGATCAAATCATCGTGGTTTCCGCTATTTTGCCTGAGCTGTCACTAAATATTATTGACCGTTATTTGGTTGCATGCGAAACGCTTGATGTCGAGCCGCTGTTGGTACTGAACAAAACTGACCTGCTCGACGAAGAAGGTCTGAAGTTCGTCAACGAACAAATGGATATCTACCGCGGCATTGGTTATCGCGTGCTGATGGTCTCCAGCCACAAAGTCGAAGGTCTGAAAGAACTTGAGGAAGCGCTTATCGGGCGTGTCAGTATCTTTGCCGGGCAATCGGGCGTGGGGAAATCCAGCCTGCTCAATAACCTGCTCGGTTTCAAAGAAGTCCAGATTCTGGTCAATGATGTCTCAGACAACTCCGGTTTGGGCCAGCACACCACGACCGCTTCACGTCTGTACCACTTCCCTGGCGGCGGCGATGTTATCGACTCCCCAGGCGTGCGCGAATTTGGTTTGTGGCACTTAGAGCCGGATCAAGTCACTCATGGGTTCACTGAATTCCACGACTATTTAGGTCGTTGCAAATACCGTGACTGCAGCCACACCAACGATCCAGGCTGCGCGCTGCGCGAGGCCGTTGAGCGTGGGGAAATCGCCCAAACGCGTTTTGAAAACTACCATCGGATACTGGAAAGTATGTCCGAGGTAAAATCGCGTAAAACCTTTTCCGATACTGACCGCTGACAATTAAGCTGGGCATCGCTAAAATCGCGCTCCTTTTTGTGTATGCCCGCTTACATGTGTACTTAGCCAGGAGGCTATCTTGTTAGACAATTTTAAACTTTCACTCCAGTACATCCTGCCTAAACTTTGGCTGACACGCCTGGCAGGCTGGGGTGCAAGCAAACGAGCTGGCTGGTTAACCAAACTGGTTATCGATCTGTTCGTCAAATACTACAAAGTCGACATGAAGGAAGCACAGAAGCCGGACACTGCCAGCTATCGCACCTTCAACGAATTCTTCGTACGCCCACTGCGTGACGATGTTCGCCCGGTGAACACCGATCCGAATGTGCTGGTGATGCCAGCAGACGGCGTTATCAGCCAGTTAGGGCCAATCGAAGAAGACAAAATCTTGCAGGCAAAAGGCCACAACTACAGCCTTGAAGCCCTGCTTGCGGGGAATTACCTAATGGCAGATTTGTTCCGTAACGGCAGCTTCGTTACCACTTATCTGTCACCGCGTGATTACCACCGCGTTCACATGCCGTGTAACGGTATTTTGCGCGAAATGATTTACGTGCCGGGCGACCTGTTCTCCGTGAACCATTTAACAGCGCAAAACGTCCCGAACCTGTTTGCCCGTAACGAACGCGTTATCTGCCTGTTCGATACCGAATTTGGCCCGATGGCACAAATTTTGGTGGGTGCCACCATTGTTGGCAGCATCGAAACCGTTTGGGCTGGCACGATAACCCCTCCGCGTGAAGGCGTTATCAAACGTTGGACTTGGCCTGCGGGTGAAAGCGACGGTTCTGTGGCGCTGTTAAAGGGCCAGGAAATGGGTCGTTTCAAACTGGGTTCGACAGTTATTAACTTGTTCGCACCAGGTAAATTAAATCTGGTCGAACAGCTGGAAAGCCTGTCTGCAACCAAAATTGGTGAGCCATTGGCTATTTCTACAGAGCTGATGAGCGAACCAGAAGTGCCAGTGAGTGAAATCCCAGAAGTAGTCGTCGCGACTGAAGCGGTAGAGAACAAGCCAGACATCGAATAACTCTATGGCCCAAAATAATTCGAGTTGTGGGAAGACGGCAAGAGAGTGAGTCCCGATGAACTTACTGTAGTAAGTCATTCGGGCGAGCAAACGTGGCCAACGCACCCACAACTTGAAGTATGACGGGTATATTACCCAACCCAAAGTCATTCGAGCTGTAGCAAGGCGGCAACTGAATGAGTCCCCAGGAGCTTATATAAATAAGTGACTGGGGTGAACGAAGGCAGCCAATACAGTGACAGCTTGAAGGACGAAGGGTAAACCAAAGGGACTGACGTGCGCCTGATAATCACTTTACTGATGGCCTGGTGCCTCAGCTTTGGCGCCTTTGCCGCAACGGCCCCCGACGCCAAACAAATTTCCCAGGATCTTGAACTAGCCAAGTCGGCAAAGGATAAACCTGGTAGTGCTGAAACGGTAGAAGCGCTTCAGGCAGCTCTCAATGCGCTTGATGAACGCAAAGTTTCCCTGGAACGAGCCACTCAATATCAGCAAGTTATAGATAATTTCCCTAAGCTGTCTGACACCTTACGTCGGCAGATCAATAACCTGAGCGATGAACCGCAAAAAGTGCCAGAAGGCATGTCGACCGATGCGTTAAATCAGGAAATCCTGCAAGTTAGCAGCCAGTTGCTGGATAAAAGCCGCCTTGCGCAGCAAGAGCAGGAACGCACTCGCGAAATCACGGATTCACTCAGCCAACTCCCGCAACAGCAAACCGATGCTCGCCGCCAGTTAAACGACGTTGAACGTCGGATAGGAACCCTGCCGTCTACCAGCACACCGCTAATACAGGCGCAAAACATCTCTTTGCAGGCTGAGTCTTCACGCCTGAAAGCGTTAGTCGATGAACTGGAATTGGCACAATTGTCGGCCAGTAACCGCCAGGAGCTCGCTCGCCTGCGGGCTGAGTTGGCCCAAAAACAGAGTACGCAGTTGGATGCCTGGCTTCAGGCATTGCGTAACCAACTTAACAACCAACGCCAGCGTGAAGCCGAAAAAGCCCTGGAAAGTACTGAGTTGCTGGCAGAAAGCAGCGCAAACCTGCCATCAGATATTGTCGTTCAGTTTAAAAATAACCGTGAATTATCCCAGGCGTTGAACCAGCAGGCTCAACGTATGGATTTAGTGGCGTCTCAGCAACGCCAGGCATCCAGCCAGACCTTACAAGTCCGCCAGGCACTCAACACGCTCCGCGAGCAGTCACAATGGCTTGGCGTTTCGAATATTCTGGGCGAGGCATTACGTGCGCAGGTCGCTCGTTTGCCTGAAATGCCAAAACCCCAGCAATTGGACACCGAACTCGGCCAATTACGTGGTCAGCGTCTGCATTACGAAGACCTGCTAAACAAACAGCAACAATTACGCCAGCTTCGTCAGGCTAATGGCCAGGAGCTGACCGGCGAACAAAATCGTATCCTGGAAGCGCAACTGCGTACCCAGCGCGAACTGCTTAGTTCCCTGTTGCAAGGCGGTGATAACCTCATTCTCGAACTGACCAAACTGAAAGTGGCAAACAGCCAGCTTGAAGATGCGTTAAAAGAGGTCAACGAGGCCACCCACCGTTACCTGTTTTGGACTTCAGACGTCAGCCCGATTGGTATCACCTGGCCCGTTGAGATTGTGCAGGATTTGCGCCGACTGGTGTCGATGGATACATTCAGCCAGCTCGGCAGCGCCACCATCATGATGCTGACCAGCAAGGAAACGCTGCTGCCGCTGTTCGGCGCATTGATATTGGTGGGCTTGAGTATCAGCTCACGCCGCCATTTCACCGCCTTCCTTGCACGCTCTAGTGCCAGGGTCGGTAAGGTCACACAGGATCATTTCAGCTTAACGTTGCGTACTGTGTTCTGGTCGATTCTGGTGGCGCTGCCTTTGCCAGTGCTTTGGGCAACGCTGGGGTACGGGCTGCAAGCTGCCTGGCCGTATCCTCTTGCCGTGGCGATTGGTGATGGCGTGACAGCGACAGTTCCTCTGCTGTGGGCGGTGATGATTTGTGCGACATTCGCCCGCCCGAATGGCTTGTTCATTGTGCATTTTGGCTGGCCGAAGCAGCGTGTGGCACGCGCCATGCGTTACTACATGATGAGCATCTGTCTGATCGTGCCACTGATTATGTCAGTGATCATGTTTGATAATCTCAGCGACAGAGAGTTCTCCGACTCGCTTGGACGGTTGTGCTTTATTTTGATTTGCGGCGCGATGGCGGTCGTCACGTTAAGTCTGAAACGTGCCGGGATCCCGCTGTATCTGGATAAACAAGGTAATAGCGAAAACATTGCGAATACGATGTTGTGGAACTTGCTACTGGCGGCCCCGTTACTTGCCATTCTGGCAGCGGCTGTCGGTTACCTGGCCACAGCGCAAGCGTTGCTCGCAAGGCTTGAAACGTCGGTCGCCATCTGGTTCCTGCTGCTGGTCGTTTACCATATCTTCCGCCGTTGGATGCTCATCCAGCGCCGCCGCCTGGCATTTGACCGCGCCAAACATCGCCGTGCAGAAATCCTTGCTCAGCGTGCCCGTGGCGAAGAAGAACCCGCACATGCCCACAGCACTGAAGGCTCGGCTGAAGCCATCGAAGAGCCAGAAATAGATCTGGATACTATTAGCGTACAGTCCTTGCGTCTGGTGCGTTCGATTCTGATGCTGATTGCGCTGTTATCGGTCATTGTGTTGTGGTCAGAAATACACTCCGCCTTTGGCTTCCTTGAGAACATCACATTGTGGGATGTGACCTCAACCGTACAAGGTGTAGAAAGCCTTGAGCCGATTACGCTCGGTGCCGTACTGATTGCGATTCTGGTGTTGATTATCACCATGCAACTGGTGCGTAACCTGCCCGCACTACTCGAACTTGCGTTGCTACAGCATCTGGATTTGGCACCGGGCACGGGTTACGCCATAACAACCGTGACCAAATATCTGCTGTTACTCATCGGTACGTTGGTCGGTTTCTCAATGATTGGCATTGAGTGGTCGAAGTTGCAATGGCTCGTCGCCGCACTAGGTGTGGGGTTAGGTTTTGGTTTGCAGGAGATTTTCGCCAACTTTATTTCTGGCCTGATAATCCTGTTTGAAAAGCCGATTCGTATTGGCGATACGGTGACAATCCGTGATCTCACTGGCAGCGTCACCAAAATTAATACGCGAGCAACGACCATCAGCGACTGGGACCGTAAAGAGATAATCGTGCCCAACAAGGCGTTTATCACCGAGCAGTTCATCAACTGGTCGCTATCAGACTCCGTCACACGTGTGGTGTTAACGGTTCCGGCACCCTCTGATGCTAACAGCGAGGAAGTAACGAAAGTGTTGTTGCTGGCGGCTAAGCGCTGTTCGCTGGTGATTGATAACCCCGCGCCAGAAGCATTCCTCGTGGATTTACAGGCCGGTATCCAAATCTTTGAACTGCGTATTTACGCCGCAGAGATGAACCACCGTATGCCACTGCGCCACGAGATTCATCAGTTGATTCTGCAAGGATTCCGCGAACACGGTATCGAACTGCCATTCCCACCATTCCAGATGCGTCTGGATAGTTTGGGTGGGCAACGTAGCAGTAAGACGCTGTCATCGTCGGGTAAAGCGGGCAGAATGCCGGGGGGATTGTAATAAAAAAGGCGGGCGGCGTTTAATCCGCGCCCGCCTTTTAATTAAGCGCGGTCTACCGGGAACGCCAACACGTCAGCCAGGCTTTCAGCCTTCAACGCCAACATAATCAAACGATCGACACCTAGCGCAACACCTGAACAATCCGGTAATCCCGCTTTCAGCGCTTCCAGCAAATTCAAATCGATTGGCTGTTGCGGCAAACCGCGAGCAGCACGTTTACGGTTATCCTGCTCGAAACGCTGCTGCTGTTCACGCGCATCCGTTAATTCGTGGAAACCATTCGCCAGCTCAATACCTCGGAAGTAAACCTCAAAGCGCTCGGCTACGCGGTGGTCTTCGGTGCTGATCTCCGCAAGTGCGGCCTGGCTTGCCGGGAAGTGGTAGACAAACGTGGGTTTGTCTTTACCAATGTGCGGTTCTACACCCATGCTGAAAAGCAGTTGCAGCAAGATATCGCGATCTTCTTCCTGGTCGGCAATGTTGCTTAAATCAAGCTTTGCTGCCACTTCACGCAGCTGGTTTTTGTCCGCGGAAAGCGGGTCAATGTCCAGGTGACGCTGAAAAGCTTGCTGATAAGAGAGAGATTCAGCGGCATCAGTTTCCAGAACCTGTTGCAGCAAATCATCAACTTCATTCATCAGTCGATACATATCGTAGTGCGGGCGATACCACTCCAGCATGGTGAATTCTGGATTATGGTGGCGACCCATTTCTTCGTTACGGAAACTGCGGCACAGCTGGAATACCGGGCCAATGCCCGCCGCCAACAGGCGTTTCATGTGATATTCCGGACTGGTCATCAGGTACAAATTGACGCCCTGAGCGTGGCCTGGGCCAACAAAACGGGTTTCAAACGGGAACAGATTGATATCCGTTACCGTAGCCTGGCTCATGCAGGGTGTTTCCACCTCCAGTACACCGCGATCGGCAAAAAAGCGCCGAATTACCGCCATGATTGCGGCGCGTTTCAACAGATTGGGGATGGATGCGCTCGGCTGCCAGGTGGCCGTTTCGCTCATGGTAGAGTCTCCGTATTCAAACAAGGCGAAGAAGTCTACTCGTAACGCATTAGGGAGACAAATTTTGCGCAGGAAATTTTCACCGTCCGCCGCGCCGACTCGCCAATAAAAATTTGAATTTCGTGACGGAACTCATCATCAAAATTAATTAATTGCTGCATTGAACATCAAAAAAATCGAACACATCAAATTTCCATAGAATGCCTGCGGCTATAATTCACTACTTACGAAGGAGCAGGGATAACCCTTTCGCTATAGCTAGCGCCGTATCGGTGGACTATCTTTGGTTAAATTAGCAAAGCGAAATAACTAAAATCTGGAGGAATGTCGTGCAAACCTTTCAAGCCGATCTCGCCATAATAGGCGCTGGCGGAGCGGGCTTACGAGCAGCCATCGCGGCGGCACAAGCCAATCCACAAGCCAAAATTGCTCTGATCTCTAAAGTCTACCCAATGCGCAGCCACACTGTTGCCGCTGAAGGGGGCTCTGCCGCTGTAACGCAGGATCACGACAGTTTCGAATACCATTTTAATGACACCGTATCGGGTGGTGATTGGTTATGCGAGCAGGATGTGGTCGACTACTTCGTCCATAACTGCCCAACCGAAATGACACAGCTTGAGCAATGGGGTTGCCCGTGGAGTCGTCGTCCGGACGGTTCAGTCAACGTTCGTCGCTTTGGGGGGATGAAGATTGAGCGTACCTGGTTTGCCGCAGATAAAACCGGCTTCCATATGCTTCACACCTTGTTCCAGACTTCATTACAGTTCCCGCAAATCCAGCGTTTTGACGAACATTTCGTGCTCGATATTCTGGTTGATGACGGTGCTGCACGTGGCCTGGTCGCCATGAATATGATGGAAGGTACGCTGGTGCAGATCCGCGCGAATGCCGTGGTAATGGCAACCGGCGGTGCGGGTCGTGTTTACCGCTACAACACCAACGGCGGTATCGTAACCGGCGATGGTATGGGCATGGCGTTAAGCCACGGTGTACCGCTACGCGATATGGAATTCGTGCAATATCACCCAACTGGCCTGCCAGGTTCCGGTATTCTGATGACGGAAGGCTGCCGTGGTGAAGGCGGTATTTTGGTCAACAAAGATGGCTATCGCTACCTGCAAGATTACGGTATGGGGCCTGAGACTCCGTTGGGCGAACCGCGTAACAAATACATGGAACTCGGTCCACGCGACAAAGTTTCTCAAGCCTTCTGGCATGAATGGCGCGCTGGCCGCACCGTTCCAACACCACGCGGTGATGTGGTTTATCTCGACCTGCGTCATTTGGGTGAGAAGAAACTTCTCGAGCGCCTGCCATTTATCTGCGAGCTGTCGAAAGCTTATGTCGGCGTAGACCCGGTAAAAGAGCCGATTCCAGTTCGCCCTACCGCGCACTACACCATGGGTGGTATCGAAACGGATAGCCAATGCGAAAGCCGCATCAAAGGGCTGTTTGCCGTCGGCGAATGCTCATCTGTTGGTTTACACGGGGCAAACCGTCTGGGTTCTAACTCCCTTGCTGAGTTGGTGGTGTTTGGCCGTTTGGCTGGTGAAAATGCCATGAAGCGCGCGAACGAAGCGCAACCTGCCAATGATGCTGCGTTGAATGCGCAAGCCGCTGACGTCGAAACGCGTCTGAAGAAGTTGGTTAATCAGGAAGGCAGTGAAAACTGGTCGAAAATCCGCGACGAGATGGGTCTGTCGATGGAAGAAGGCTGCGGTATTTATCGCACGCCAGAACTGATGCAGAAAACCATTGATAAGCTGTCTGAGTTGCAAGAACGCTTCAAACGCGTGCGCATCACCGACACCTCCAGCGTGTTTAATACCGATTTGCTCTACACCATCGAGTTGGGCCACGGCCTGAACGTTGCGGAATGTATGGCGCACTCGGCGATGGCGCGTAAAGAGTCTCGTGGAGCTCACCAGCGCTTAGACGAAGGTTGTACCGAGCGTGATGACGTGAACTTCCTCAAGCATACTCTCGCTTTCCGTGACGAGAATGGAACCACGCGTCTGGAATACACTGATGTAAAAATCACGACTTTGCCACCGGCTAAACGCGTCTACGGTGCGGAATCCGAAGCGGCTGACAAGAAGAAGGAGACGTCGAATGGCTGATCTGATGAAGACTCTGAAGATTGAAGTGGTGCGCTACAACCCGGAAACGGACAGCAAACCGCACAGTGCCATCTACGAAGTGCCTTATGATGAACAAACCTCACTGCTTGATGCATTGGGTTACATCAAAGACAATTTGGCACCCGATCTGACTTACCGCTGGTCATGCCGTATGGCTATCTGCGGCTCGTGCGGCATGATGGTCAACCGTGTGCCAAAACTGGCCTGTAAAACCTTCCTGCGCGAATACACGCAGGGCATGAAGGTTGAAGCGCTGGCGAACTTCCCTATCGAGCGTGATTTAGTGGTCGACATGACCCACTTTATCGAAAGCCTGGAAGCGATTAAGCCTTACATCATCGGCAACCCGCGCACGCCAGATCAGGGGCCAAACACTCAGACGCCTGCACAGATGGCGAAATACCATCAGTTCTCTGGCTGCATCAACTGTGGCCTGTGCTACTCGGCTTGCCCGCAGTTTGGTTTGAATCCTGAGTTCATTGGCCCAGCGGCAATTACGCTTGCGCATCGTTACAACCTGGATAACCGCGACCATGGCAAGAAAGAGCGTATGGCGCAGCTAAACGGCCAGAATGGCGTCTGGAGCTGTACTTTCGTGGGCTACTGCTCCGAAGTTTGCCCAAAACACGTCGATCCGGCTGCTGCCATCCAGCAGGGTAAAGTCGAAAGTTCGAAAGACTTTTTGATTGCCACCCTGAAACCACGCTAAGGAGTGCAAAATGACTACCAAACGTAAGCCATATGTACGGACGATGACTCCGACCTGGTGGCAAAAGTTGGGTTTCTACCGTTTTTATATGATTCGCGAAGGAACCGCTGTGCCGACCGTCTGGTTCAGCATTCTACTGTTATGCGGTCTGTTTTCGCTGAAAAGCGGCCCAGAAAGCTGGGCAGGATTTGTCAGTTTTCTGCAAAACCCGATTGTCGTCATCCTCAATCTGATCACCTTAGCGGCTGCTTTACTGCATACCAAAACGTGGTTTGAACTGGCACCGAAGGCCGCCAATATCATCATTAAAGATGAGAAAATGGGACCAGAACCGGTGATTAAAGGATTGTGGGCGGTGACCGCTGTCGCCACTGTCGTCATTCTGTTTGTTGCACTGTTCTGGTAAGGGGACGTCATGATTAATCCAAATCCAAAACGCTCCGACGAGCCGGTATTCTGGGGTCTGTTTGGCGCAGGCGGCATGTGGGGCGCGATCATCGCACCTGTCATCGTATTGCTGGTGGGCATTATGCTGCCGCTGGGTCTGTTCCCGGGCGATGCGTTAGGTTATGAGCGTGTGCTGGCATTTTCGCAAAGCCTGATTGGCCGCCTGTTCATCTTCCTGATGATTGTGCTGCCGTTGTGGTGCGGGCTACACCGTATCCACCATGCCATGCATGACCTGAAAATTCACGTGCCGTCTGGTAAGTGGGTGTTCTACGGTCTTGCGGCCATTCTGACCGTGGTGACCTTTATCGGTGTGATCACTCTCTAATCACGCGGATTGTCAAAGAGGCCTGCCATCGTGCAGGCCTTTTTATTTGT
>NZ_DATERI010000032.1:0-23504 GCF_035271705.1 Buttiauxella sp. | reverse complement strand
AATACGACGCACACCTGCAGCGGTACCGGATTCTGCAACAAGACGGAACAGGCCAATATCGCCAGTGCGGCTTGCGTGAATACCACCACACAATTCGGTAGAGAAATCACCCATGCTCAGCACACGCACGTGGTCATCATACTTCTCACCAAACAACGCCATTGCACCTTTAGCCTTAGCAGCTTCCAGATCCATGACGTTAGTTTCGATTGGCAGGTTGCGACGAATTTGTCCGTTAACGATATCTTCTACTGCGCGAACTTCAGCCGGTTTCATTGCTTCGAAATGGGAGAAGTCGAAACGCAGGCCTTTATCGTTAACCAGAGAACCTTTTTGCGCGACATGCGTGCCAAGTACCTGGCGCAATGCAGCATGCAACAAGTGAGTTGCAGAGTGGTTCAGACGAATGCGTGAACGACGCACTTCATCAACTTCAGCTTTTACACTGTCGCCTACTTTCACCACACCGGAGACTAATTTGCCAAGATGACCGATTGCCTGGCCATACTTCTGCGTATCGTTAACAGCGAAGTCCACACCGTTACCGATGATTGCACCTTTGTCGCCAACCTGGCCACCAGACTCAGCATAGAATGGGGTTTCGTTAAGCACCACAACAGCTTCTTGACCCGCAGCGACTTGTTCAACGGCTTTACCGTCAACAAACAGTGCAATAACTTTAGCGGTCAAATCAGTATGCTCATAACCTTTGAAAGCGGTAGCAGAATCTACGCGAATCATGCTGTTGTAGTCAGCGCCAAAACCGCTGGACTCACGCGCACGACGGCGTTGTTCTTCCATCGCCGCTTCAAAACCAGCCTCGTCGACTTTCAGGTTACGCTCACGGCAAACATCCGCAGTCAGGTCAACCGGGAAGCCGTAGGTGTCGTACAGACGGAAAGCCGTTTCGCCATCCAGCGTATCGCCCTTCAGTTTCGCCAGTTCGTCATCCAGCAGCGCTAAGCCACGTTCCAGTGTACGAGCAAACTGTTCTTCTTCGGTTTTCAGAACTTGTTCAACCAGTGCTTGTTGACGTTGCAGCTCTTCACCCGCCGCCCCCATCACTTCAACCAATGGGCCAACCAGTTTGTAGAAGAAGGTTTCTTTAGCACCCAGTATATTGCCGTGGCGAATTGCACGACGAATGATACGGCGCAGCACGTAGCCACGGCCTTCATTGGATGGCGTAACGCCATCAGCAACCAGGAATGCACAAGAACGAATGTGGTCAGCGATAACACGCAGCGATTTGCTGGTCAGATCGGTTACGCCCGTGACTTTGGCAACAGACTTAATCAGTTGGCTGAACAGATCGATTTCATAGTTGGAGTTAACGTGCTGCAAAACAGCAGCAATACGCTCCAGACCCATACCTGTATCAACAGACGGCTTCGGCAATGGCAACATGGTGCCATCTTGCTGACGGTTGAACTGCATGAACACGAGGTTCCAGATTTCGATATAACGGTCGCCGTCTTCTTCAGGGCTACCCGGAGGGCCGCCCCAAAGATGGTCACCGTGGTCGAAGAAGATCTCGGTACATGGGCCGCATGGGCCAGTGTCACCCATCTGCCAGAAGTTATCAGATGCGTAAGCCGCACCTTTATTATCGCCAATGCGAACAATACGCTCGCGTGGCACGCCAACTTCTTTTTCCCAGATTTCAAACGCTTCGTCGTCAGTCTCGTAAACCGTGACCCACAGACGATCTTTTGGCAGGTTAAACCACTGTTCGCTGGTCAATAATTCCCATGCGAAGTTGATGGCATCATGTTTGAAATAGTCACCGAAGCTGAAGTTACCCAGCATTTCAAAGAAAGTATGGTGACGGGCTGTGTAACCGACGTTCTCCAGATCGTTATGTTTACCACCAGCGCGGACACAACGTTGAGACGTTGTTGCACGGACATAATTACGCTTGTCGAGACCAAGGAATAGATCCTTGAATTGGTTCATCCCGGCATTGGTAAACAGTAAAGTAGGATCGTTATTCGGAACCAGGGAGCTGCTCGCTACAACCTGGTGACCTTTACTATGGAAAAAATCGAGAAACGCCTGACGGATCTCAGCGGTGCTCTTGCTCATAATTATCCTGAAATCAAGCTAACGAGGAGTTGCAAACCTGACATAGCCAATTTTGATGCTTTGGCCCTGACCTGTTTACCTGGAAAAAGTGGGAATAAGATAAGTTTTCTTATCAGGGAAGTAAAATCCCGTGTATGCCTAATCGGAAAAATTTCGGTATATGCCCTGGATATCTTCCATAAAGAAACCACGATACAGAAGAAAACGCTGCACTTTGGCCCGCTCTTTCCATTCTGTTGGGAGCTTCTCACCAAATTTCCGCTCGGCGATTTCTCGAGCCAGCTCTTGCCAGTCTATTTCACAATTAAGCATTGCGGATTCACCCGTATCACGCGCGATGCCTTTGCCCTGCAATTCCTGGCGGATACGTTGTGGGCCATATCCTTTACGGGCACGGCTTGCAATAAAGCGAGATGCAAACTGAGCATCGTCCAGCCAGTGGTGTTCATAACACCAGGCAATAACCTTTTCGATGTCTTCCGCCGTAAAAGGATCTTCTTCCACTTTTGGTTTTCCAGGGAAAGTGGGTTGTGCCAAAAGTTTACGACGGAGTTCTTGTTCGCTGTGGTCGCGCATCGCCAATATACGAGTGGTCTTATCTAGTAGACGAGAATAGGCGTTGCGGCGGGGAGTTGTGGGTTCAGGCATGACAGATAACCTGTATAGGAGAAAATTGCAGTAAATATATACTCTAAATAATTCGAGTTGCAGGTAGGCGGCCAGGGAGCTTATCCCTTCGGGACGCGGGTAACAGCGTTCAAATCGGCACGCGGCAGATTTGTCGGGTAAGGGAGTGCAGCCAACACCCCTGCAACTTGAAGAATGACGAGTATAAACAAGGGCTGCCGTGGCAGCCCTTGATGGGATTTAGAAATCTTCGTTGGTTTCAGCGACGTCTTTGCCGTGGTCGTCAGCGACGACATTTGGTGTACCATCCGGATTGTTCAGCAGCATCTCACGGAGTTTCTTCTCGATTTCCATGGACATCGGCTTATTCTCTTTCAGGAAGTTACTGGAGTTTGATTTGCCCTGGCCAATCTTCTCACCGTTGTAACTGTACCAGGCACCCGCTTTTTCAATCAGCTTGTGCTTCACGCCCAAATCAACCAGTTCGCCGTAGAAGTTAATACCTTCGCCGTACATAATCTGGAATTCAGCTTGTTTAAACGGTGCGGCAATTTTGTTTTTGACCACTTTAACGCGAGTTTCACTACCCACCACGTTATCGCCATCTTTCACTGCACCGATACGGCGGATATCAAGACGGACAGAAGCGTAGAACTTCAGTGCGTTACCACCGGTTGTGGTTTCCGGGTTACCGAACATCACACCAATTTTCATACGAATCTGGTTGATGAAGATCAGCAGCGTATTGGACTGCTTGAGGTTACCTGCCAGTTTACGCATTGCCTGGCTCATCATACGTGCCGCAAGGCCCATATGGGAGTCACCGATTTCGCCTTCAATTTCGGCTTTCGGAGTCAGAGCGGCAACGGAGTCAACCACGATAACGTCAACGGCGCCAGAACGTGCCAGTGCATCACAGATTTCCAGAGCTTGTTCGCCAGTATCTGGCTGGGAACACAGCAGGTTGTCGATATCGACGCCCAATTTCTTAGCGTAAATCGGGTCCAGAGCATGCTCGGCATCGATAAACGCACATGTTTTACCTTCACGTTGAGCGGAGGCGATAACTTGCAAAGTCAGCGTCGTTTTACCAGAAGACTCTGGTCCGTAGATTTCAACGATACGCCCCATTGGCAAGCCACCGGCTCCCAGAGCAATATCCAGTGAAAGTGAACCGGTAGAGATCGTTTCCACATCCATGGTACGGTCTTCACCCAGACGCATGATGGAGCCTTTACCGAATTGTTTTTCAATTTGGCCAAGTGCTGCCGCTAACGCCTTCTGTTTGTTTTCGTCGATAGCCATTTTTACTCCTGTCATGCAGGGTGATACACAAGTGCGCCACGCTGCTTACTATGCTGTTTTGTTGTGCCAATTATACTGTATGGTCATACAGTATCAAGCTTATTTTTGAGAAATTCTTCCCACAGGGTTTGCAGGGCATATTCAGTAGCCTGGCGGCGAACCGCATCACGGTCACCGTCAAAAAGTTGCTGGTGAGCGACAGTACCATCAAGCTTTGAGCTGAACCCAAACCACACAGTGCCAACAGGTTTTTCTTCGCTGCCACCATTTGGCCCTGCAATACCACTGACGGCAATCGCATAATCTGCTGATGCCGCATATAACGCCCCCTGCGCCATTTCACGCACCACGGCTTCGCTCACCGCGCCGTGGGTTTCTAGCGTGCCGCTATCAACACCAATCATTTGGTGCTTAGCCTCATTACTGTAGGTAACAAAGCCACGTTCAAACCAAGCGGAGCTGCCTGAAACATCAGTAATCACCTTCGCAATCCAGCCGCCAGTGCAAGATTCAACCGTCGTGACGGTGGCCCCAAGCTGCCCTAGCGCTTCGCCCAGTTGGTGACTTAATTGACGCAATGTTTTCTCTGTCATATTGGCTCCGATTGTAGACATATCGCAGGGTGACACGATAGCACTTAACGACGCTTTCAGCGGATTACATTAGATAACGCGAGGAGGTTCCAGAAAAAAGAACGGCCAGTGAATACTGGCCGATTAAATCATTTCATACTGTTAGCGATAGACTCAACATTATGCTTGAAAGCCATCTCGTATGTGCTGGCCGGACCGCTCGCATCAGAAAGTGCTTCAGGGTACAGCTCACCACCCGGTTGGGCACCACTCGCAGCGGCAATTTGTTTAACCAGGCGAGGGTCAGTCTGGTTCTCAATAAAGTAAGTTTTGATGTGTTGATTTTTGAGCTGTTTGATTAGCCCTGCAACATCACTGGCATTCGCTTCGGCTTCAGTCGAGAAGCCAACAGGCGCCAGGAAAATCACACCATATTGCTGACCAAAATAACCCAATGCATCATGGCTAGTCAGCACTTTACGCTGTGATTTTGGTATGGATTCAAAGCGTGTTTTTGCCCAGCTATCTAATAGTTTCAGGCGCGTAATGTACTCGGTGCCGCTTTCGTTGATGGCCTGCGCATCTTGTGGGTCAGCAGCCATCAGCGCCTTCATAATATTCTGCGCGTAGACAGCTCCATTTTCGGCACTATTCCAGGCATGCGGGTCAGTAATTTGTTTACCGTCATCAGTCATGCTGCGCGTTGAAATACCGGCTGAGGCAACAATGATTTTACCTTTATAACCTGAAGCGCTCACCAGACGGTCCATCCACCCTTCCATTCCCAGCCCACTGACAATAACCACATCAGCCTGACTTAACGCCACGCTGTCTTGGGGTGAAGGCTCAAAACTATGCGGATCGCCATTTGGCCCGACCAGGCTTTTTACCGTGACATGTTCCCCACCGACTTGTTTAGCCATATCAGCGAGTACCGTGAAACTTGCCACCACATTGAGGTTCTTCGCCAATGCCGCCTGGCTGGCACAAACCAGCACCAATGACATCATTATCCCAAAACGTTTCATTTAATCCCCTTGCTTGTTGTTAACCCGCCTCTACAAAGGCTTCGAGCCAGCCCGCTACGCGAACCGAAAAGTATTGAAATAAAGAAGCCGACGCTCGCCGTCAGAACAATAGTGGGGCCTGCGGGTAGTGCTGCGGCAAAAGACCATGCCAGGCCAATCCACGCCGACAACAAACCGCAGACCACGGCGATAAACATCGCACCAGGCAGCGTTTTCGCCCAGCAACGCGCCGATACCGCCGGTAACATCATCAGCCCGACAGACATTAACGTGCCGAGAATTTGAAATCCGGCGACCAGGTTAAGCACCAGTAATGCGAGAAATACACCGTGAATAAGATGGGGAGCGAAGCGGTTATTGACCTGCAAAAAGCTGCGGTCAAAGGTTTCCATCACAAGCCCGCGATATAACCCCGCCAGGATGAATAACGTCA
The DNA here is from genome assembly GCF_035271705.1 of Buttiauxella sp. Classification (GTDB taxonomy): domain Bacteria; phylum Pseudomonadota; class Gammaproteobacteria; order Enterobacterales; family Enterobacteriaceae; genus Buttiauxella. The sequence continues at coordinate 17,454 of NZ_DATERI010000032.1, read as the reverse complement.
CGCTGGCAATCACGCCGACAAAGACTGCGGCCTGGCTATCGACGGCCAGAATTGAGCCAAATAAAAGGTGTAGCAAGTCAACACTAGAGCCACGGAGCGAAATCAGCGTGACGCCTAACGCCAGCGATCCGAGATAAAACCCCGCGAAGCTGGCATCCTCTTTAAGTTTGGTGCGTGAACTCACCAGTCCGGAAATTAACGCGACCAGCACACCCGCGATAAAGCCGCCAATCCCCATCGCAACCAGCGACATACCAGCCAGTAAATAGCCCACCGCAACACCGGGTAAGATGGCGTGAGAAAGCGCATCCCCCACCAGGCTCATGCGTCTTAGCAGCAAAAAAATCCCCAGCGGAGCGGTACTCAGTGATAATGCCAGGCAGGCAACGAGTGCACGACGCATAAAACCGTAATCAATAAACGGCTCAAAGAAGAAGTGATAAATCATGCAGATAACGCCAGATTATTACCGGTTTGCGAATAACGAGGTAACACTTCAGCAGCGTCCCCCCAAAGGAAATTCTCTTGTGTGAGCAATAAAACCTGGGGGAAATGCCTACGGACACGTTCGTTATCATGTAGCACAGCCAGTACCGTTTGGCCTGCCTGATGCATTTGGCAGATTAGTGACATCAAGAAATCGCTGGTGTGTGAGTCGATTCCGGTAAACGGCTCATCGAGCAGAACCAGCGGCGCATTCTGCACGAGTAAACGCGCGAACAGCATTCTCTGAAACTGGCCACCAGAAAGCATTTCGATAGGTTGTTTGCTGTAAGCACTCAAGCCAACGCGTTCGATGGCATCAGCTATTCGCAGACGGTTTTGGCGATTCAATGCCGAAAAAAGACTGCGGGCTGGCCACGCCCCCATACACACCACATCGTAAACCGTGGCAGGAAACTGTCTTTCCATTTCAGCAAGTTGTGGCAACCAGGCAATGCGTGGAGCACGCCCGTCAGTAAACCGCAGTTGCCCCGACACAGGGGTCTGCAATTTCAGCAGCGTTTTGAGTAACGTCGATTTCCCTGTGCCGTTCGCACCAATAATGGCGGTCATACTGCCTTTTGCAATCAGGCCCGTTAATGCAGGTGTCACCGCCCTACCCTGATAACCCAACACCAATTGATTCAGCGAGATCATGGCAGTGCAATCGCCCAACGGATGGCCAACCATAAACCGGCGAGCAAGATTAAGACGGCGCAGAACCGGGCTGGCGCAGCCACGGTAAAAATTGTCCGTAAAGGAAACATTGCGGGACACACTCTTCAATTGATTTGTTATAACATAACATAAATTAAATCAAAGGAGATGTAAATTCCTGATAGAAGATCAGGAAAAGCCTTAATAAGAAGAGCTTGAGAAAGTAGACCCCGCCTCAGAACAAGGCGGGGTAAATATTACTGAACGCGAGCCTGCGCAACAGCCAGACCTAACTGCCACACCGCCATCGCATAATGCGTGCTGTGGTTGTAACGGGTGATGGTGTAGAAGTTTGGCAGACCGTACCAGTACTGGTAACGGTCACCCATATCCAGGCGCAATAAACTGGCTTCCTGATGGTTCCCCAGAGAAGCCGTTGGGCTCAGACCGGATTCTGCCAATGCGGAAACGGAATACTTGGTTTTAAAACCATTTGCTAATCCCGGCACCTGGCCGTTAGCAGGAACGGCCACCAAATCACCTTTCACCCAACCGTGGCCTTTGAAATAGTTTGCCACGCTGCCAATCGCATCTTCGGGATCCCACAAATTCACATGACCGTCGCCATTAAAATCTACCGCATATTCTTTGAACGACGAAGGCATGAACTGGCCATAACCCATCGCACCGGCGAATGAACCTTTCAGTTCCAGCGGGTCATCACCTTCATTACGCGCCATCAACAAGAAGGTTTCCAGTTCACCAGAGAAGTATTGCGCCCGGCGCGGATAAGCAAAGGATAATGTCGCCAGGGCATCGATGATGCGTGTTTTACCCATTACGCGACCCCAGCGGGTTTCCACGCCGATAATCCCAATAATAATTTCCGGCGGCACGCCGTATACCTGGGAAGCGCGTTTCAACGCATCATCATATTGGTTCCAGAATGCCACGCCATTTTGCACGTTATCAGGCGTGATAAATTTGCCGCGATAACGTAACCATGCCCCGTTCGGGCCCGGTGGTGGCGCAGTAGTCGGTGCCTGCTGGTCCATTAAACGCAGTACGTAATCCAATTTTTTAGCCTGAGACAACACTTCGTGCAGTTGCTGGCGGTCAAAGCCATGCTCACTCACCATTTTATTGATGAATTTCTCGGCTTCTGGATTATTGGCAAAATCCCCCGTCTGCATAAACACATCATGCTGTGGTTGCAGCAAGAAACCACCCGAAGTTGTACCGGGTTGCTGTGGCGGAGTTTCAGTTTTCGGTTTGCTGCTACATGCGGCCAGCAAAACAATAAGTGGAAGTAACGCGATGGAGTAACGCATGTGATGGGATATCCATATAACAATGACGAATGTGTATTCCTTATGGTAAATCAAAATCAGAGCAGGAGTAACAGACTCTTCGAGGCTGCTCGAAGTTTTCCCGACTTTTGACGATGTGTGATTGCCTGGTTGTGTGGTGTAATAGTGAAGCTTTTCACGACAAATCAGCTTCATGAGATAATGTGAGCACTAACAATAATAAAAAATCACAATTAACTTTTAATTCAATGGATTAAAAAGAAAATACTATGAGTACTACGGACAATTTAGACGGTCACACCCCAATGATGCAGCAGTACCTTCGCTTGAAAGCGCAGCATCCTGAGATCCTGCTGTTCTATCGTATGGGTGACTTTTACGAGCTTTTTTATGACGATGCGAAACGCGCCTCGCAACTGCTCGACATTTCCCTGACCAAGCGTGGAGCATCCGCAGGCGAACCTATTCCAATGGCAGGCGTGCCACATCATGCCGTCGAAAACTATTTAGCTAAACTGGTGAATCTGGGCGAATCGGCTGCCATCTGCGAGCAGATTGGCGATCCGGCCACCAGCAAAGGGCCCGTTGAGCGCAAAGTTGTCCGCATCGTTACACCTGGCACCATCAGCGATGAAGCGCTGCTGCAAGAGCGCCAGGACAACTTGCTGGCGGCAATCTGGCAAGAGGGTAAAGGCTTTGGCTACGCCACACTCGACATTAGTTCGGGTCGTTTTCGTCTGTCAGAGCCAGAAGATATCGAAACAATGGCGGCAGAACTTCAACGTACAAATCCCGCTGAACTGCTGTATGCAGAAGATTTTGCACAAACGCGCTTAATCGAGGGTCGTCGCGGCCTGCGTCGTCGCCCGCTGTGGGAATTTGAAATTTCAACAGCCCGCCAGCAGCTGAATATGCAATTTGGCACACGTGACCTGACCGGTTTTGGTGTCGAAAACGCCCATCATGCGTTGTGCGCTGCCGGTTGCTTGCTGCAATACGTTAAAGATACGCAACGCACTTCTTTACCGCATATTCGCTCCGTTACCATGGACCGCCAGCAAGACAGCATAATTATGGATGCGGCAACGCGGCGTAATCTGGAAATTACCCAGAACCTGTCTGGCGGCTTTGAAAATACGCTGGCTTCTGTGCTGGACTGCACCGTTACAGCGATGGGCAGCCGCATGCTAAAACGCTGGCTGCATATGCCAGTCCGCAATGTTGATGTCTTGCAAAAACGCCAGCAGACCATTGCCGCACTACAAGACAGAACCGCTGAAATCCAACCCGTGTTACGCCAGGTGGGCGACCTGGAGCGAATTTTTGCGCGTCTGGCATTGCGTACTGCACGTCCACGCGATTTAGCACGTATGCGTTATGCCTTCCAACATTTGCCCGAACTGCGCGAACTGCTGAGCGATGTGCCAACCGAATATGTGCAAACGCTGCGTGAAAACATGGGCGAGTTCACCGAGTTGCGCGAGCTACTCGAACGCGCTGTGGTGGAAACCCCACCCGTGCTGGTACGTGATGGCGGCGTCATCGCTCCGGGCTATAACGAAGAGTTAGACGAATGGCGAGCGTTGGCTGATGGCGCCACGGATTATCTCGACCGACTGGAAATACGTGAGCGTGAAAAACTCGGTCTGGATACGCTGAAAGTGGGTTTCAATGGCGTGCATGGTTATTACATCCAAATTAGTCGCAGCCAAAGCCATCACGCGCCTATTCACTATGTTCGCCGCCAAACGCTGAAAAACGCCGAACGCTATATCATTCCTGAGCTGAAAGAGTACGAAGACAAAGTGCTGACCTCAAAAGGGAAAGCGCTGGCGTTGGAAAAGCAGCTCTACGAACAGTTGTTCGATGCGTTGTTACCCCATCTTGAAGCATTGCAGCAAAGTGCCACCGCACTCGCAGAACTGGATGTACTGGTGAACCTGGCTGAGCGTGCTTACAGCCTGAATTACACTTGCCCGCAATTGACGGATAAACCCGGTATCAAGGTCGTTGGTGGTCGTCATCCGGTGGTTGAACAAGTTCTTAGCGAACCGTTTATCGCCAACCCATTAAGCCTTGCCCCTCAACGACGTATGTTGATTATTACCGGCCCAAATATGGGCGGTAAAAGTACTTATATGCGCCAGTCTGCGCTGATTGTTCTGCTGGCTTATATTGGCAGTTTTGTTCCGGCACAGCAGGCTGAAATCGGCCCAATCGACCGTATCTTCACTCGCGTCGGTGCAGCTGACGACCTGGCTTCCGGGCGCTCAACCTTCATGGTGGAGATGACCGAAACGGCAAATATTCTGCATAATGCCACTGAACATAGCCTGGTGTTGATGGATGAAATTGGCCGTGGGACGTCCACTTACGATGGTTTGTCGCTCGCCTGGGCTTGTGCCGAAAGCCTGGCAAATCGTATCAAAGCACTGACGCTATTCGCCACGCACTATTTTGAGCTGACGACCCTGCCAGAAAAAATGGAAGGTGTCGCGAACGTGCATTTGGATGCCATTGAACACGGTGACACCATCGCGTTTATGCACAGCGTGCAAGACGGTGCAGCGAGCAAAAGTTACGGTCTGGCCGTCGCGGCGCTGGCAGGCGTGCCAAAAGAGGTGATTAAGCGCGCACGTCAGAAATTGCGTGAGCTTGAGACAGTTTCTAACAATACGGCTGCCACTCAGGTCGATGGTACGCAGATGTCATTACTGTCACTGTCTGTTGCCGAAGAAACTTCGCCTGCGTTAGAAGCGCTGGAAGCATTAGATCCCGATTCACTGTCGCCACGTCAGGCGCTGGAGTGGATTTATCGTCTGAAGAGTTTGGTCTAGAAATATCGGATTAGCGTGAGTGTCATTCACGCTGAAAAACCATAAAAAAAGCGGCGACCTAAGTCACCGCTTTTTTATTTGAAACGTCAATTATTCGCGAAACATTTACTCGCGGAACAATGCTTCGATATTCAGCCCTTGAGTCTGCAAAATTTCACGCAGACGGCGGAGACCTTCAACCTGAATCTGACGAACACGTTCACGAGTCAGGCCGATTTCACGACCCACATCTTCCAGTGTTGCAGCTTCATAGCCTAACAGACCAAAACGACGAGCCAGCACTTCACGCTGTTTAGCGTTGAGTTCAAACAACCACTTAACGATACTTTGCTTCATATCATCGTCTTGCGTGGTGTCTTCCGGGCCGTTGTCTTTTTCGTCAGCCAGAATATCCAGCAGCGCTTTTTCAGAATCGCCACCCAACGGGGTGTCTACTGAGGTAATGCGCTCGTTGAGACGCAGCATACGGCTGACATCATCAACCGGTTTATCCAGTTGTTCAGCAATCTCTTCCGCACTCGGCTCATGGTCGAGCTTATGGGAGAGTTCACGTGCAGTACGCAGATAAACGTTAAGTTCTTTCACGATATGAATCGGCAAACGAATCGTACGGGTTTGGTTCATGATTGCCCGTTCGATGGTCTGACGAATCCACCATGTAGCATACGTTGAAAAACGGAACCCACGTTCTGGGTCAAACTTCTCAACGGCACGAATCAGCCCAAGATTCCCCTCTTCAATCAAGTCCAGCAGAGCCAGACCACGATTGCTATAACGACGGGCAATCTTTACCACCAGACGCAAGTTACTTTCAATCATGCGGCGGCGGGAAGCGATATCACCACGCAGTGCGCGGCGGGCAAAATACACCTCTTCTTCGGCTGTTAATAGTGGGGAATAACCAATCTCCCCAAGATAAAGTTGAGTCGCGTCAAGCACACGCTGTGTGGCCCCCTGTGACAACAACTCCTCTTCGGCTATGTCGTTATCACTGGGTTCCTCTTCTACGAGGGCTTTCTCGTCAAAGACCTCAACTCCATTCTCATCATATTCCGCGTCTTCACTTGACTCGTTAACTTTCAGCGTATTCTGATTCATAAGGTGGCTCCTACCCGTGATCCCTGGGCAAAGCACCTTGCACTTCGTCCTTTAAGCGCTATCTGCGTTGGCTGCCTTCATTCACCCCAGTCACTCACTTAAGTAAGCTCTTGGGGATTCACTCAGTTGCCACCTTGATATCACTTAAACGATTTTGTGCATATAAAGTACTTTGCCGACCTATCGCTGCGGTAAATAACGCAGCGGGTTTACGGATTTCCCCTTGTAACGAATTTCAAAATGCAAACGTGTTGAACTGGTTCCGGTGCTACCCATGGTAGCTATCTTCTGCCCCGCCTTGATTTCTTCTTGTTCCCGGACCAGCATTGTATCGTTATGGGCGTAGGCACTCAGGTAATCATCATTATGTTTGATGATGATCAGATTACCGTAACCACGCAGCGCGTTACCGGCATACACCACTCGCCCAGAGGCGGTAGCAACAACAGCCTGGCCTTTGCTGCCTGAGATATCGATCCCTTTATTGCCACCTTCGGTAGCAGAGAAGTTCTCAATAACCTTGCCTTCAGTCGGCCAGCGCCAGGTCGAAATTGGCGCACTATCGGACGTGCTGCTGGCAGTGGGTACAGTAGTTGTAGAGCTAACCACAGGTGCCGTAACCGGTGCTGTGACAGTTGTCGCAGTACCTTTATTATTAGGCAACATTTTGTTAGCACTCTGTTCACCTGAATCCTCAGAATACGTAATTACTGGTTTAGAAGCAACCACTGTGGTGTTATTTTGCGCAGCGGCAACAGTCGCAACAACCGCAACGCCTTGCGCACTCGCATCTGCTGCAGTAACCGCATTACCACCTGTAATTGGCGTACCTGAAGCGTTACCGATCTGCAGGGTTTGACCCACATTCAAGCCGTACGGCTCCGGTACGTTGTTGCGCTGGGCTAAGTCACGGAAATCGTTTCCGGTGATCCACGCAATATAGAAAAGAGTATCGCCGCGTTTAACGGTATATGTGCTACCGCCGGTATAGCTACCTTTCGCGATAGCGCCATATTTGCGGTTATAGACAATGCGGCCATTTTCAGTTTGTACCGGAGTAGAAGCGACCGGCTGCGTTTGCATTGGCTGAATCGTCGGTTGTTGTTGTACAGGCTGAATTTGCGGAGTCTGGTTTTGGGTGGACATTTTTGGTGGTTGAGTCACCATCATGTCACCGGAAGAGTTGCTGCTGGCATTGCCGTTACCCCCCACCGAACTGATCGGCGCCTGGGTATCATTGCTGGTACATCCCGCTAACCACAGGCTCACCAACGACAAGGCCGCAATACGGCGTAAAGTAAAAGTTGGGCTTCCCGCGCTCATTTATCCCCCAAAAAAAATCATATGCTGATGAAAATACGGCAGAGCTGGCGCTTATACCCATCATCCATCAAGCTGCAAGGGTGTTGGCTGCAACTCGAATGCTAATGGTGATACAACCAGGCTTCAAAATTTCGCTGCGCGTAACGTTACGCCAAAACTTTTAGAAAAAAACAAGATAGTTCCAGGTTAAGCCAATTCACCCTTAACCAAGGGGACAAAACGAACGGCTTCAACTGTATCAATGACAAATTCCCCACTCAGTCGACGAACACGCTTCAGATACTGTCGATCTTCGCCTACTGGGAGAACTAAAATTCCACCTTCGTCCAGCTGTGACAATAATGCGCCAGGGATCTCCGGTGGAGCAGCCGTAACAATAATAGCGTCAAACGGACTGCGCGCATGCCAGCCCTGCCAACCATCACCGTGACGGGTTGAGATATTATGTAGATCAAGTTGTTTTAAACGTCGCCTTGCATGCCATTGCAGGCCTTTGATGCGTTCAACTGAACAAACATGATGCACCAAATGCGCAAGGATAGCGGTTTGATAACCCGAGCCAGTGCCGATTTCCAACACGCGGGACTCAGGCGTCAGCTCGAGTAACTCGGTCATTCTTGCGACCATATAAGGCTGCGAGATGGTTTGACCGGAGCCAATGGGTAATGCTGTGTTTTCCCAAGCTTTGTGCTCAAACGCTTCATCAACAAACTTTTCCCGCGGCACCTGCGCAATCGCATCCAGAACTTTTTCGTCCTTGATGCCTTGAGCACGCAGTTGTGTGATAAGGGCTTCTACGCGTTTGCTTACCATTGCTCATCCACTCCTGATTTGCTCAACCAGTGACTGACCACCTCACGAGCGCTGTGGGCAGTCAGGTCAACATGCAATGGTGTTACCGACACATAGCCTTCATCGACGGCCGCAAAATCGGTGTCAGGGCCTGCATCAAATTTATCCCCTGGCGGTCCAATCCAGTACAGCGTATTCCCGCGTGGATCTTCTTGTGGGATAACTTTATCTGACGGGTGGCGGCTGCCACAGCGCGTAACGCGAATACCCTTGATTTGATCAAGCGGCAAATCCGGTACGTTAATATTTAAAATACGCCCGGTACGTAGCGGTTCGCGCGATAAGGCACGCAAAATAGAACAGGTCACAGCGGCCGCAGTTTCATAATGCTCATGGCCGTTTAACGAAACAGCCAGCGCCGGAATACCTAAGTGTCGCCCTTCCATTGCAGCAGCAACGGTGCCGGAATAGATGACGTCATCGCCAAGATTCGGCCCGGCATTAATTCCGGAAACCACGACATCTGGGGCTGGGCGCATCAGAGCATTAACACCAAGATAGACGCAGTCTGTTGGTGTGCCCATCTGCACGGATATATCACCGTTCGGCAGAGTGAAAGTGCGCAATGAAGATTCGAGCGTCAGTGAGTTCGATGCCCCACTGCGATTACGGTCAGGGGCAACAACCTGCACATCAGCAAATTCCCTTAGTCGGGCCGCCAGAACTTGAATGCCCGGCGCATTGACCCCGTCATCGTTACTCAAAAGTATTCTCATAATGGATTTACAAAGCTTCTTTTTATATGAAAAAGATAAAACCACATGTTGGCTCCCGGCAGAACGACTTTACGCGTTTTTTTAACCTTCAAAATCTACCCAACCTGTTGTTTTATCCCATTCTGCTGATTTTAGTGCACCCGTAATGAAATTGTTGCAGTTTTTGTAACATTCACCACCAAGGCCCGCCCAAGTGACACTATACAATCCAAAGTTGACTAAATCATCCTCCGTGGTCTGTCGTTTACGCAGATAACAAAGCGTTACAGGTAAACTCAAGACACGGTCCTGCCGCTAATTTAGAGCAAAAAAAAGCGGGCAATATTATTACCCGCTGTGGAATGTTTTGCCGTTACTCCGCAATATCGGTGTAATTGCTCGGAGCATTCATCAATTCACGCACCACGCTGGTCGCAAAACTCCCGGCGGGAAGCCAGAAATTCAGCTCAACGGTGATATCATCCCACCAGTTCCAACTGAGATCTTTAGGCATGAGCAACATGGCTCGGCGCGCCGCTTCTACACGCTCGCGCACCAGCAGTGCTTGCAAATCTGTTTGCTCCGCAACACATTGCTGCTCAAACTCCAGAGCCGTATTTTGAGTGCCCCAAGGGCCGTCACCAGGTAATGGCGCAGTAATCAATAGCTCACCGTCATCGACACGCTTTTGCAAATCGGGCAGCTCTTCTGGCGTGGCAACAAACCAGCTTCCACGCCCGGCTAACTGTAGTGCATCACCCTCAATAACCTGGTTAAAGTCAGGCTTCTTCAGGCGTTCACTCACAATTTGGTTAAACATGGCGCTGCGTGCCGCTGAGAGATAAAAGCTGCGTTTATTGCGATCACGAATTGGCGCATTGCTTTGCGCCCAACGCACCGCCTGGTGCAGGTTATTGCCACCCAGTCCAAAACGTTGGCTACCAAAGTAATTCGGCACACCACGATGAAGAATGGCCGTCAGCCGCTGTTCCATTTCAACACGGTCAGTGACGTCGCGCAGCACCAGGGTAAAACTGTTTCCCTGAAGTGCCCCCAGACGCAATTTACGGCGATGGCGGGCATATTCCAAAACCTGGCAGCCCTCGAGTTGAAACGCACTCATGTCCGGCATTTCTTTGCCCGGCAGACGCACGCAAAACCACTGTTCAGTCACCGCATGTTTATCTTTCTGCCCGGCAAAGCTGACTTCACGGGCGGGCACTTTCAAAAACTTAGCCAGTGCATCGGCAACAAAACGGGTATTACAGCCATTTTTCAGGATGCGTAATAGCAAATGTTCACCATCGCCATCCGGCCCAAATCCCAGGTCTTCGATAACCACAAAATCTTCTGGATTGGCTTTGATTAAACCTGTGCCTTGTGGCTTACCGTGCAGCCAGGTCAGATTGTGCATGTCCATTATTTACGTGCCTTATGCAATAACGCCACCGCTTCACAAGCTATACCTTCACCACGCCCCGTAAAGCCGAGTTTTTCAGTGGTGGTCGCCTTAACGTTCACATCATCCATATGGCAACCCAGATCTTCGGCAATAAACACTCGCATTTGTGGAATGTGGGGAGCCATTTTCGGGGCCTGCGCAATAATGGTCACATCGACGTTACCCAGGGTGTAACCTTTCGCCTGGATACGGCGCCAGGCTTCACGCAGCAATTCACGGCTATCAGCGCCTTTAAATGCGGGGTCAGTATCGGGGAATAATTTACCAATGTCCCCCAACGCGGCAGCCCCCAGCAGGGCATCGGTTAATGCGTGCAAAGCGACATCGCCATCCGAGTGTGCGAGCAGTCCTTGTTCGAACGGGACGCGCACACCGCCAATGATAATTGGGCCAACGCCTCCAAAGGCATGTACATCAAAACCATGTCCAATACGCATTATTCTTTCTCCGTTTGGGTTAACCGCGTGAGGTAAAACTCCGCCAACGCCAGGTCTTCAGGACGAGTCACTTTTATATTATCGGCGCGGGCGCTAATTAATTCGGGATGGAAGCCACAATACTCAAGCGCCGAGGCTTCATCAGTAATTGAGGCATGTTCATCGAGTGCGCGTTGCAAGCAACTGCGCAGTAATTCCAGAGGGAATAGCTGAGGTGTTAACGCGTGCCAAAGATCTTCACGATCGACCGTATGGGCAATCAGGCTCTTACCCGGTTCACCGCGTTTCATTGTGTCACGCACGGGCGAAGCCAGAATCCCACCCATTTTGCTGGTCTGTGTAATCGACAACAAACGCGCCAAATCATCCTGATGTAAACAAGGGCGTGCCGCGTCGTGCACCAAAACCCATTGCGCGTTTTGCACCACGTTTAATCCAGCAAGCACCGAGTCAGCACGCTGTGCACCCCCCTGGATAACGGTCACATTGGGGTTTGAAGCAAGAGGCAACGAAGCAAACCAGCTATCAGTGGGACTAATAGCAATAACGACATGAGCCACACGTGGATGAGCCATCAGGCTTGCCACCGCATGTTCAAGAATAGTTTTATCGCCGATTTTTAGATATTGCTTAGGACATTCCGTTTGCATGCGGCTGCCGATACCTGCTGCCGGCACCACGGCAATTACGTCCGGGGAGGAGTCTGCCATGTAGATTCACTTACGCGTTATTGTCGATTGTTCTGCCCTGCATTATTGCCCAGGCGCTTAGAGCTATCGGGAACCAGGCGGTAGAAAGTTTCACCCGGTTTGGTCATGCTTAATTCGTTACGTGCACGCTCTTCAATAGCTTCCTGGCCGCCATTAAGATCGTCAATTTCTGCAAACAGTTGATCGTTACGCGCTTTGAGTTTGGCATTCGTCGCCTGGTGTGCAGTAACGTCGTCATTGACTCGCGTCCAATCATGTACACCGTTTTTTCCAAACCACAGCGAATACTGCAGCCAGACCAACAAGGCCAGCAATAGTAGCGTTAGTTTACCCATCCTGCCCCCTGAAAAACGGCACAATCATTGCACAAAATTTTATCGGGCTCCGCTCTGGGTACAAAGCGCGCCTTCATATTTGCGGCAGAATTTATCACAGATTGCGACGACATGCGCGTTTGCAGGTCAGTTAGCGGCCTTGCAGTCATAAAAAGTGTCTACCCGTTAGCATTCGAATTGCAGGATGACGGGTATTAGCCTATTAGCCACAGGAAAAGCATGCCAAACATCAGCCCCACCGCCAACACGGTTACGATGCAGCTAAACAGTAAGCGGCCACGCATGAGAGAATGCAAAGCAATCCCTACGACGACTGCGACGGGTAATAGTGCCAGGAAGAATGGCCAGGTATACAGGAAGAAAAAGAGGGTATTAGGACCATAGATCAGGAAAGGAATGCCAAGAGCCAGCAGCCAAGACAAAAAACCGATGAACGCCCCAGTCAATGACCAGGTCGTTTCTTCGGGACTGGGGGGGCTAGCTTCAGCCGATGTAATAACCAGGTTGGTGCCATTGCGCATAACGAATCCGTAAACCTTGCAAGCCAGGCACATGACGGCCCGGCAATGTCTTAGGTTTTGATAATAACGTCACGACGCAACAGATCTAATAATTGCGCAATCAAATTTGTTACTAATTGTTCGCCATCTAAGTATATTTCAGGGCTCACTGGCGCTTCATAAACCGAGTCAATTCCGGTGAAATTGCGCAACTCTCCGGCACGGGCTTTTTTATACAAACCTTTTGGATCACGAGCTTCACAGATAGAAAGTGGAGTATCAACAAACACTTCGATAAACCGCCCTTCTCCCACCCTGTCACGAACCATTTGGCGTTCTGCCCGATGCGGTGAAATAAATGCACTCAGCACCACCAGCCCCGCGTCCGCCATTAAGTTGGCAACTTCGCCAACACGGCGGATATTTTCTTTACGATCTGCATCGCTAAAACCGAGATCACTGCACAAACCGTGGCGCACGTTATCGCCATCAAGTAAGTAAGTGCTCACACCAAGTTTATGCAACGCCTCTTCCAATGCGCCCGCGACGGTGGATTTACCCGAGCCCGAAAGCCCGGTAAACCACAGCACTGCGCCACGATGCTGATGAAGTTTTTCACGTTGCTCAACCGTTACCGGATGCGCATGCCAGACGACGTTTTCGTCGTGCTCAGCCATTATTTTCCTCCCAGCAAATCACGCGCACCCCAGTGTGGGAAGTGACGACGCACCAGCGCATTCAGTTCCAGCTCAAAGGCGCTGAATGCTGACGGCTCCTGATAGACCTCTTGTTGCGGCTCGCGCACCATTCCGGCACCGACCGTGACGTTGGTCAGGCGGTCGATGAAAATCAGCCCGCCCGTTACTGGGTTTTCCTGGTATTTATCCAGCACCAGCGGTTCGTCAAACGTTAAATCAACGAGGCCAATACCATTCAGCGGCAGGCTTTCGACGATACGCTGTGTCAGGCTGTTAATTTCGACCTGATAATGGATGTTGTCGACACGCGCTCGGGTTTTCTTACCTGCAACTTTAATGTCGTAACTTTGGCCCGGCACCAGCGCTTGTTCCGCCATCCACACCACATCAACTTTCGCCGTTTGTACCGCAGGTTGTGCATCGCTGGCATCAACCAGCAAATCACCACGGCTGATGTCGATTTCGTCTTTCAGTACCAAAGTGATGGCTTCGCCCGCGGCGGCTTGTTGCAAATCTCCATCAAAAGTCACGATTCGCGCAATGGTTGATTCGACACCCGACGGGAGAACTTTAACGCGCTGCCCGACGTTTACCACACCGGATGCCAGCGTTCCCGCATAACCACGGAAATCCAGATTCGGGCGATTCACATACTGCACCGGGAAACGCATCGGCTGCTGTTCCACAATCCGCTTAACTTCCACCGTTTCCAGAAGCTCCAGCAGTGTTGGGCCACTGTACCAAGGCATATTGCTGCTTTGGGTCGCCACGTTATCGCCTTCAAGTGCTGACAGCGGTACAAAGCGAATATCCAGATCAGACGGTAGTTGTTCGGCAAAAGTCAGGTAATCTTGTTTGATCTGCTCAAACGTCTCTTCGCTGTATCCCACCAGATCCATTTTGTTGACCGCAACGACCAGATGTTTGATCCCCAAAAGCGTGGAAATAAAACTGTGGCGACGCGTTTGATCCAGCACACTTTTGCGCGCATCGATCAATAAGATCGCCAGATCACAGGTTGATGCACCAGTGGCCATGTTTCGGGTGTACTGCTCATGTCCCGGGGTATCAGCAATAATGAATTTACGTTTTTCGGTAGAGAAGTAACGGTAAGCCACATCAATGGTGATGCCCTGCTCGCGTTCAGCTTGTAAGCCGTCCACCAGCAAGGCCAGATCCAGTTTTTCACCCTGCGTACCGTGGCGTTTGCTGTCGGTGTGCAGTGAAGAAAGTTGATCTTCATAAATTTGGCGCGTGTCATGCAGCAGGCGGCCAATCAGTGTGCTTTTGCCGTCATCGACACTGCCGCAGGTCAAAAAACGCAGCAGGCTTTTGTGTTGCTGAGCGTGCAGATAGGCTTCTACGCCACCTTCATCAGCAATTTGTTGTGCAATAGTCGTGTTCATCTGGCGGCTCCTTAGAAATAACCCTGGCGTTTTTTAAGCTCCATGGAGCCTGCCTGGTCGCGGTCAATTGCCCGCCCTTGACGTTCACTGGTGGTCGAAACCAGCATCTCTTCGATGATTTCCGGCAGCGTCTGCGCTTCGGACTCCACAGCCCCCGTCAGCGGCCAACAACCCAGGGTACGGAAACGCACCATTTTCTGCTCAACCACTTCACCCGGTTGTAAATCGATTCGGTCGTCATCCACCATCAGCAGCATCCCATCGCGTTCAAGTACCGGGCGAGGTGCGGCAAGATACAACGGCACGATTTCGATATTTTCCAGGTAGATGTATTGCCAGATATCCAGCTCGGTCCAGTTAGAAAGTGGGAACACGCGAATGCTCTCACCTTTGTTAATCTGGCCGTTGTAGTTGTGCCACAGTTCAGGGCGCTGGTTTTTTGGGTCCCAGCGATGGAAACGGTCACGGAACGAATAGATCCGTTCTTTGGCACGTGATTTTTCTTCATCACGACGTGCGCCACCAAAAGCGGCGTCAAAACCATATTTGCTCAGCGCCTGTTTCAGGCCTTCGGTTTTCATGATGTCGGTATGTTTAGCGCTACCGTGCACGAATGGGTTTATCCCCATCGCTACGCCTTCCGGGTTCTTGTGTACCAACAATTCAAAACCATAGTTCTTCGCGGTACGGTCACGAAAATCGTACATTTCGCGGAATTTCCAGCCCGTATCGACATGCAGTAACGGGAACGGAAGCGTGCCTGGATAGAAGGCTTTACGGGCCAAATGCAACATCACCGATGAGTCTTTACCGATGGAATACATCATAACCGGATTGGAAAATTCGGCGGCAACCTCACGGATAATATGGATGCTTTCTGCCTCCAACTGCCGTAAGTGTGTGAGTCGTTTTTGGTCCATAACCTTCCCTTAAGCGAGGTTTAATACGGAGGTTCATAGAACCTCCCAGTAGGCGTGATTATTGCAGCCAGTTGACACGCACAGCGCGGAGCAACCGCAACGTACACGTAGTACGTGAGGATTGTGAGCACTGCCCAGGTTCAAAATGGCAAATAAAATCGCCCTAATGGGATAGGTTCTTAGCCCGCCGTTTAAAAATTCATTAGAGGACTATACGGCTGTGGTTTATTTGTTATGAAATTACTAATTGGAATGAGTTGTTCCACAAAGGAATAACGCCATGAAAATCTAAAGAACAAAATGTGCTTAACCAGAGAGATAGCGAGGGTTTCAGAGCAAATGAAATTGTGTAACGCCCATCACAGTTTCATACTATACGGGCAAAAATTTTCCCATTTGAAAAGGACCCACTATGTTTTCCGCATTGCGCCAAACGCTCACCAGCCTGGCGTTAGGGATTTGCTGCACCATACCGGCATTTGCAAATACTTCGCCAATAGGCGAAATCGCCAGTCAACAGACGCGTCACATCGCCACTGTGTTTCCTGGGAGAATGACAGGCAGTCCTGCGGAAATGATGGCCGCAGATTACCTTAATCAACAATTTATCCAACTTGGCTACCAAAGCGATATTCGCCGCTTTAACACCCGTTATCTTTACACCACGAAAGAGGGTAATAAGAACTGGCGTAACGTCAGCGCAAGCTCGGTAATTGCGGCGCGGGAAGGTATTGAACCGCAGCAAATCATCATCATGGCGCATCTCGATACTTACTCGCCGCTCAATGATAACGATGTGAATAACAACCTCGGCGGTTTAACGCTACAAGGTGTGGATGACAATGCTTCGGGTCTTGGCGTGATGCTGGAACTCGCAACCCGTCTGAAAGATATCCCGACGCGCTACGGCATCCGTTTTATCGCCACTAGCGGTGAAGAAATTGGCACTTTGGGTGCGGAAGATATCCTGAAACGTATGAGTGCCAGCGAGAAGAAACATACGCTATTGGTGATTAATCTCGATAACCTGATTGTCGGCGACAAGCTCTATTTCAACAACGGTAAATCGACGCCGAGCGCCGTCAGTAAAATAACGCGTGACCGTGCATTAGCCCTGGCTCGCCAGTTGAATGTGAAAGCGACGACCCATCCAGGGGTTAATGCCAAAGATGCAAAAGGCGCCGACTGCTGTAGTGATGCTGACGTGTTTGATAACGCCGGGATCCCGGTGCTCTCAGTGGAAGCCACTAACTGGTCGCTGGGTGAGAAAGATGGTTATCAGCAAAGAGCAAAAAGCAAAGCGTTCCCTGATGGAACCAGTTGGCATAATGCTTTAATTGATAACCAGCAATACCTGGATAAGTCATTACCGCACCGCATCGAAAAACGTAGCCGTGACGTGGTGCGCGTCATGTTGCCGCTGGTGAAAGAGTTGGCAAAGGCGAAGCATTAATTCAGATAACCGCCCAAGATATGGGTAGTTATCTTAACAATCGTTATAGGCGATGCTTGCTGGCAGTCATCAGTGCCAGCGACGCTTCATAAGCAGCATCGCCGTCGCCCATCATAATCGCGCGATATATACGGTGGTGGTCTTCCAGACACATGCCGCCCTCTTTTGACGAATGACTGATAAACCACTTAAACACGGTGGTCAGCACATTGCCAAACGGGGCATAGAAGCAGTTGCCCGAAGCCAGAAAAATAGCGCGATGGAAGCGCGTATCCACA
>NZ_DATERI010000031.1:0-21377 GCF_035271705.1 Buttiauxella sp. | reverse complement strand
GTACAACACAGAGCTTATGACTCCATTAACTAATATAATTAATGGGAGTAAAAATTGATTATCGGTATCTGCAACCATATAAATTAAAATTACAAAAATAACCGAAATAAAATTACTGTAAAAAACAGACTTGTGAAGTTTCTTGGCTTTGAGATAGAAGGAATTAAATTTAAAAATACCACTCACTGACTGGTAAAGGCACATCAATAACACAATAGATAGTTGGTATTGATTTGTTTTGAAAAATGCTAAATAAAACAACACAACGATAAAAGTACAACAAGCAGAAGTGATCAGGCCATTAGTAAAATATGTTTTCCATTTTAAAATCAATGACTCCGAATTGCCTTTGTATACTATCTCTCTGATCTCAGGCATGAGTTTGTTTTCTACTGCTGAAAAATATATTGCGATAATTCCCGCAAGGCTTAATGCAAGTCTTGTAAATACCAATTGCTCATTTCCGATAACTTTCTCGAGGTAAATAAAGCTACCTTGAGTGATAAACCAAAAGCAGAGCATTGAAGCAGCTGACCATTTCCCAATTGTCCAGTATTCAAAGAGGACTTTCTTAAGCTCATCTTCTGAATCAAAAACACGATAGCTACTCTGATTAAGAAGAACTATGACTAAAGATATAATACTCATAATAAGGATCAGCGAAGATAAATAACAGCCGGCTTCACGGACACCAGAAAAATACATGACAAAATAACTCAGCATGGTGCTCAACAATAATGACACCGAGAGCATTGCGGCAATAAATTCCTTCTTGACAATATAGAAACTACGGCGCAGAAAATCATACATGGGATAACACATTGATAGGCCGAAAATTAGTAAACTATATTTCCAGTCCTGCTCTCTGACAAACATTACTGTTGAGAGCAATGTAGCGGAAATAAAACTTATGAATATCGTCAAATATAATGACAGTCTGTAATGGTATCCTCGCGTCGCTCTCTCTACGCTAAAAACCCAAAATGGTGAAATAACCAGCGACACGATAACAACCAAACTGAACGAAGAGTATGAATTTATAATGATATATTTCGCAGCCTGGGAATTATCTAAAAACCTGGAAGCAAAAAAAATCATTCCTACGTTCAATAAAGCGAATGAAAACTGATCAATGTATTTACACAGCTTGTTTAATTTGGCTAACATGTTTTCGATGCTCATTTATTTGGCACATAATGCATTTCAAACATATACCTTGAGTACAATATACTAAACGCTATAAGATAGAAGAACATTTGATTATGGAAAGATCCAATCGTTAAATCGGTTAATATAAACATTATTAATAAAAAAACATGGGACTTTTTATAAGAAAATGTCTTTAAAATCATGAAATAGATAATATATACAATTGATAAATAAATGATTCCAAATCTATAGATAGTGAGCAAAAAACCGCTATCGAAAATAAAATTAGTACTTCCACCAATTCCAAATAATAGCTGCGTTATATTTAATTCAGACATGAAATCAATAACTGATATTCTATGTGTTACTCCATAATCATCACCATTCACAAAAAGCATAAAATAATCTTTCATTCTTGTGTTATAGCTAATGAAAATCATGAACACTGAAATCACCACAATAGAAGAAATCAATGACAAAAATATTTTCTTAAAATTATAATTTATTAAGGGCAAAACTATGTTGTTTGAAATAAAAAAACCTATTAGCGTTATTTTACTGAAACAAAGCAGCAATGAATAATAGATAAACGACTTAACTTTAACATTAGGGAAAAACAAATCAAACAAATGGAATATGATGACAAAGTAGGTAGCAAGTATTGTTGGTGAACCAATAAAACCAATAGGTCTAAAAGTAACATTTAGGTGTGTTGATATTATATGGGAAATGTCTCCACCATAATATACATTACTCATCGCGTTACTTACAGCAATATTATAAAATAAACCACTCGCAAATCCTGGAATACCTAATTTCTGAAGAGTCGCCACGCATAATTGCATTAATATGCTATAATACACTACTTTAAATAGCATTCTTTTATTTATATTTACCCATAATATAAAAGACGAGAAAACAAAAAGAAACATTTTTAGATGAATTATAGGTATTACCAAATCTTTTAACTCAAATGCCCCATAAATACTTCTAAAAAGAACTAACATGAATCCGTAAATGAAGGGTATTGTTAGCAAAAATGCTAATGTGTCCATTTCTTTACGTTGTGTTAGCTTAAACAATGAAAACAGAAATACCATAACTAATATCAAATCAGATATTAAGAATGGCATTCCTGAAAAGCGTATCACGGGCACGTATATAGAAATGA
Source organism: Buttiauxella sp. (assembly GCF_035271705.1). Taxonomy (GTDB): domain Bacteria; phylum Pseudomonadota; class Gammaproteobacteria; order Enterobacterales; family Enterobacteriaceae; genus Buttiauxella. The sequence continues at coordinate 19,057 of NZ_DATERI010000031.1, read as the reverse complement.
CAAACATTAAGGAATATAATAAGGTAATCATATATAGTTAAATAAATCAGTCATCATTGGAACCTTTTATCTACACTAAATAACTTACATCGTTTGTTCGTTATAAATTATTAAAAACTCATTTCTCTATAATATTTAAGTTGGATGTTAATCGTTTTGGTATTGCGTGTAACTACCATACTCATAATAATTATGTGAGGTTTTTTCCACACCGTTAAATATTATACCATTCACCGTCAAGTTGTTTTGAGCAAAGCGTTTAGCTGAAACTTCAATCTCCTTCAAGGTATTCTGCTGAAAGCGAGCTACCAGCATAGTAGTTCCTGCATATTTCGCTGCAATACAGGCATCACTGACAGCCAGAACTGGCGGTGTATCGACGATCACTAGATCATACTGACTGGCCGCCCAAATCATTAAATGTTTAAAGTTTGCATTCATTAATAGCTCAGAAGGGTTTGGTGGTATTTGCCCGCGAGAAATAAAGTCCAGATTTTCAACTTCTGTTTTCTTAATATTTCCAACATAAGAATCTCTATTAACCAGAATATCGGACAAGCCATTTTTCTCTGAGCAACCAAGAATGTGATGAACCTGCCCCTTACGTAAGTCAGCATCAATTAACAGAACTTTTTTATCCGACTGGGCTATAACAACCGCAAGGTTACAACTGACAAATGTCTTACCCGCTTCAGGAGTCGCGCCAGAAATCAGTAATATATTATTCTCAGCTTGCATCATTGCAAAATGTAGACTGGTACGCAGGCTTCGAATAGCTTCCACAGAAAGGTCTGTAGGGTTATCTTTCGCTAACAGATTGACTGATCGCACTGATTTGCGTTTGGTTTTTCCTAGCTTCTGGTTTTTATCTTTTAACCATTTGGAGGCTGGAATAGTGGCATAAACATTCAGACCCAGGCTCTCAATCTGGTCGCTACTTTCAATACCACTATGTAATAACTTGCGAATGATGCAATATACAACTGAAATAAATAAACCAAAAAACATCCCCACCAAAATAACAATCGGTTTTTTGGGTGCGACAGGTTTATGGTCGGCTACTGCATTATCAATAATACGCACATTCCCCACTGTGCTGGCTTTATTAATACTTAACTCTTGCTGTTTATTTAACAGCAGCATGTAGACTTCCTGACCTGACTGTACATCCCGCGTCAGGCTTAAAATCTCTTGCTGTGTTTTCGGCATATTACTGATGCGAACATTCAGTTTATCGCGTTCTTTGAAAAGTAGTGCTTTCTTTTCCAGCAATGTTCTATAGGCCGGGTGATCACGAGTATAAAGCTTGGAGATTTCCGCCTCTTTAAAGGTCAGTTCATTTATCTGAGTTTCCAGAGAGACAGTGTTATCCAATACAGATTTTGCCTCTAATGATAAATCTACAGACTCATTTTTCTGTCGGAATAAATTCAGGTTATTTTCTGCATCATCTAATTTTTCACGTACCAAAGGTAGTTGTTCTTTCAGGAAGTCCAGACTTCTTGCAGCTTCTTCTGATTTACGGCCTACGTTCTGTTGTAAGTAATTATTGCTGATGCTATTTAATATATTAGTTGCCTGCTTAACACTCTCTTCTTTAAAGGTTAATTGCAACATGCCACTGTCTTTACTCATGTCAGTGACAGAGAAATCATTCAATAGATTATTAATAGCTGTTAGCTTTGCAAGTTTGGTAACAATGAAAGAGGTGTCGTGTGGTGCAGCAATGTCGCTGACCAGCAAACTAATGCCGTTCTTATCTAACAACTCACCTGTCTTGCCCCGCAGAGTAATATCATTAACTGAAATGCTGTACTCGGTCGGCGATAAAACAGTAAGTGTAAATGGAATATCCAGTAATTCATCAGGAACGATTAAGCGTGAAATAGCTATCTTTCCATCAGAATAACCGAACAAGCGTGAGAGACCTTTTCCAAATAGTGGTAAGTGCTTTTGCTGCACCACAGTATCCAACGCCAAATCATCAACGGTTTGTCCCAAAACTAAACGAGACTGTAATAAGCCAATTTCCGTCTGCGATTCAGGTTTACCATCTGGGATAATTTCGGAAAGCTTACTCAATACGTTGCCACCGGCTGTTTGCTCTACTTGAACCAAAGCACTCGCACTATAAATCGGCGTCGCTATCAAGGCATAAACAATACTGATAACAGTTAACATGGCGGTGATTATTATTATCTTCCACTTATTATCAAGCAGTACACCTATCAACTCAGATAAATTAATCTCTTCACTTTTATTGTTACTATTATTTTTATTAATACTGGAGGAATGTTCAGACATTTAACCACATCTCTTTACGGTTACTATTTCTTTAACGCCAGGACCCAGCGCGCGGTGCCTTGGGCTAATTGTGTATAAACCAATTGATGCATTTCGCGGCTTTTATTATATGGATCACCTATTTGCAGTTGATTTTGCCAATGACCAAATAGCATGGTTTTACCACTCACTTCTGGATAGTTCTTTTTAATACGCTCAAGCTGGGATTTTTCCATCACCAGAATCAGGTCGTATTGCATCGCAAGGCTTGAGGAAAATGCCTGCCCTCGATGGCCTTCAAGGCTTAACCCATTTTGCGCAGCAACCTCTACTGACTTTCGCTCAGCCCCTTCTCCTACTCGCGCATCCAGACCGGCCGAATCAATCTTTTTATCAGGAAACGCTTTACGTAATAAACGTTCTCCAGTCGGCGAGCGGCAAATATTGCCAATGCAAACCACTAAAATGGAATCGAACATAATTACCAATTCTTAATCATGCGGACGGTTTCGGTCATGTCATTAATCCCTGTAATAGTAGGGACTAACTGACCCAGCACGCGATTCCAGCGGGTAATAGGGGCCGTGGTGACATAGACAATGTCGTACGGTTGTAGTTTGAATTCGGTTCCCATTACCAGGGCAGTGGCATCAGCAATATTCAGTTGGTAGACATTCGCCAGTTTTCCTCCGTTGTTTTTACCGCTGGTTGAGCGGATAACGAAAATACCGGTCGCATCAGATGTCATCTGGTCGATACCCTCCGCATTACCCAATGCTTCAGTCAACGTCATACCGCTGCGGTCCATTTTCAGGGTGGTTTGTTTTTTCACTTCCCCCATTACGAACACTTTCAGATCATCGTTACGCGGTACGAAAAGAATGTCGCCGTTATGCATCAGGCGGTTCTGTTGTAGGTCGCCATTTTTCATCAGCGCCTGGAGGGAAATACGTTCGTCTTTGCCGTTATGGGTCAGTACCGCATTATTCCAGTCTGCATTTTCAGCAAGGCCACCGGCCTGGTTGATGGCATCCATAATAGTTAATGGCACGTTAGTCATTGCCAGTTGACCAGAATGTGCAACTTCGCCGGTCACATAGGCTTTCTGAGAGCGGAATGCTGCAACGCTAATATCGATTTGTGGAGATTCAATATAAGCCGCCAGTTTATGAGTTAACTCTTCGCGTAATTCAGCCAACGTGCGGCCAGCCACTTTTACCTTGCCCGCATAAGGGTAGAAAATTGTGCCGTCTGACTGCACCCAGTTGCCGGTATCTGATGCACTACGGTACTGGCCAGCAGGCGTTGTCAGTTCCGGGTGATCCCATACCGTGACCATCAAAACATCACCCACACCAATGCGATACTGATAATCCCTCACCTCTTTTTCGAGCTGGGAGTTAGTACGTGCGACCACTGGCGTTGCGCTGAGTGATTCAATCAATTTTGGGGTAACAGCGTAGACGTTAACCTTGTCATTGATATTTACTGAGTCGTCTTTATTAACGATGGTCTTACCGGAGGTTGTGAGGTTACTGCCAGGAACAATCGTGCAGCCACTAAGCAAGACAGCTGAAATCAATAACGGCACAGCTGCTAATTTTACAATTATCATGTTGGTCACTTGGTTCATCAAAGTGTTTAAACCCAGCGGCACTGGGCTTTTATATAAAGGAAAATGGGAGGTATTAGCGGTGGCTGACAGGTGCATCTACACTCACGGTACGAGACGATTTAAGTTGAACTCTCATATCGGGGTGCAGCTGTTGTAGCTTAGTGTTGATGGCAAAATAGCTGGCAAATACGCCGATAAACAGAGCCAGTGAAAGCCACTCAGTCATACCTATTATGGAAAGTACAATCCCGACACACGCAAGTGTTGCGGTAAGCACCGAAGCAAACAGAACCGTCTGGCGGCCTGTTAACCCGCTACGTAATAAAATATGGTGTAAGTGATCACGATCCGGATGAAACGGACTTTGCCCCCGACGCAAACGGCGCACCATAATCGTCACCATGTCCATCAATGGCAGCGCAATCAGCCACAACGCAGTCACTGGCGCCATTGCGGCATCGTTGCCCTGGCTACCGAGCATAATCAACCACAGCACCGAAAAACCAATCACCATGCTGCCTGCATCACCCATAAAAACTTTAAGGCGTTTGCTGTCGATGAAACCCATGTTGAGCATCAAATAAGGGATCAAGGCGACGATCATTAACAGGCACCACATGGCGTGGATTTGTTTCCCTGCAAGTAAGAAGACCGCCATTAGCGTTGCAAATATCACGCAGGACACCGAACCGAGCAAACCATCAACACCATCAATCATATTGAAAGCATTGATAGCGGCCCAAGTGGCAAACAGCGTCACTAGATAACCCAACGGGCCAAGCAGCAATTCATGTTCGCCTAGCACGTAGCCGAAGGTTTGTAGGTAAAAACCATCGACCATAAGAATGACGGCAGAAAGCGCTTGAAGAACAATTCGTGGAGCGACTGGAAGGTCAAAACGATCATCGGCAATACCGACAAACAGCAGCAATGAAATACTCATTAAATAGGTCAGAAAATGCGCTTCGGATTGAGGCAATACTTCAGGCCTGAACAGATAACAAATGGCAATGGCGCAGTAGAATGAGATCCCCCCCACCAGAGGTATTTCACCTTTGTGGTGTTTACGCCCGCCGGGCTTGTCCACCAGGCCACATTTTAAGGCCACGACTCGAGCGATAAGGAGCGAGGTCATTGCGGTCAAAAAAATGATGATTATTTCTTTACTCATGATGCTAATACCTTAATTCCTTTTAACAACGCTACCGCCCATGGCGAACATGGAAATAACCACGTGCCATTACAGAAACTCCTACTGTGCACATATAGTAATAACCACATTCCTGTGGTTACTTGAGTCTTAAGAAAAGTGAATTTCGCGCATTCTATTACAGAGGATTAGAGAGGGCAAAAAGGCAGCAGTGTTATGTTCATTCATTAAAACCCCGAGAAATGGTTTCACTTAAAATTTTTATTTACTTATAAAACAATGGTATAGGAACATGAAACCATTAAAATACAATATTTTAAGTTTCCCGACAACAGAGTAGGAATAACAGTAAAATATTGCTCAACAATTTATTTATACTGTAATTACCACGTTTAAATAATCTATTCATTGAATGTGACGAGAGTATTTTAAGGGTAAATAAAGAATGTGTTTATAGTGACCACAAAATCCACATTTGAATTATCTGGGGATTTCTGACGCATATTATTACTTTATTTTCAGAGATGAAGTTTCTAACAAAATAAAAAGCAATGGAATACTGATAAACCCCCAGAACGAATAATCCGTTTGTTTTTTACACACTTCGTGTAAAAAATCGCTATCAGATTAATCTAAGCATGCCCAGACAGAGAATCATTGATTCAGGAGGAAAAAAAACTCTCTCGTCATTGACCCGCTTAACCGAATACAGGCTAACAAATTGAAAATATAGTGATTTATTATCGAGAGGGTTTTCTTTCAACGGTGGTATTTCACACCAGAACAGCAGCAAGCTGATTTAGTCACTAATTAAGCAAACGTAAATAATAAATTCATTAAACTTGCAGAACCATTGCAGCATGTTCGTTTCGTAGACGGAAGAAGTGAATAATTGGGTGAAAAACAGCTATTTATTGGCATGCTTCCTTTCGAAGCGGGTCGTTCTAACCGCGAGCCGCACTATCCCTGTTTATTTTGAAGGGGTTGAAATGGGGGAAAACTTTTGCTGAAGATATAACCCTTGGCGATAGCAGATCTGATCAGAATTTTCCCCATAGAGCCCTCTATTTACAGTTAGATCTGTTGCGAAAATTCCGCAAAACCATCGCGAAAAGTCCGTAAATTCAACTTCCTGCCACAAGGTGTGGAAAAGCCTTTCCAAAAAATGGATACAAAAAAGTGGGCTACGTTTCCGTATGCCCACTCTTCATGTTCAGAGCAACAATCTGCCGCCGTGGTAGATGTCGCCAGCGCTTATCCAGCCTACGAACTCCGTTCACCCAACCGCTATTTCTTCTTATTGAGCATCGACTTTAAATCCGCGAACGGGTTATAGGTCGCTTCGCCAACATCTTTTTGCGCGTCTTCACCGGCCACAACCGTGCTGCCGTATTGGTCGGCTTCGGTGTACTTCGAGTGCTCGTGGTCGTGGCAATACAGGCACAACAGCTCCCAGTTGCTACCATCTTCCGGGTTGTTAGTGTGGTCGTGATCCATGTGGTGTACGGTCAGTTCGCGCAGGTTTGAGTAAACAAACTCGCGTGAGCAGCGCCCGCAGACCCACGGGAACAGTTTCAGTGCTTTTTCACGGTAGCCACTTTCGAGGCGCGTGTAGTTTTTTGGGATCAGTGCCATTTTGTATTACCTGGTCAATAAACGTAGGGTATAAAAATAAGGTTGTGTCGGATGATGCTGACGCTTTTCCGACCTACGGAAAAGTGATGTCATCAGTCTCGTTATAACTAGTTTATAGCCCCACTTTATCAATCCCCAAACGTTTCATGCGTGAAAGTAACGTCGTGCGTTTGAGCCCCAGGCGTTGTGCCGCACCACGTGGGCCTGCAACGACGCCGTTGGTATCTTTTAGCACACGCAAAATTCTCTGCGCTTCGTCTTCTCCTTCACGAATCTCTTCACTCGCCATAACAGGCAGCACTTTTTCTTCCGTCAATTGATAGTCCATTTCTGGCAGCGAAAGATGCAGCACATTGCCGCGCGTGAGCAGTACCGCACGCTCAATCACGTTTTCCAGTTCACGTACGTTGCCCGGCCAGTCCATACGGCTGAGCGTGCGCAAGGTTTCCGCCGGAATACTGTCGATACTGCGGTTCAAGCGATGGGCAATTTTAAAGGTGAAAGATTTCACCAATAGCGGAATGTCTTCCGGGCGCTCACGCAGCGGTGGCAGCGTAATGGGGAACACGTTCAGGCGATAATAGAGGTCGCTGCGAAATTCACGCTCGGCCACCATCTCTTTGAGATTGCGGTTGGTCGCCGCAATTAAACGCACATCCACCTGCTGAACTTTGTTGCTACCGAGCCGCTCAAATTCTTGCTCTTGTAGCACGCGCAACAGCTTAGGTTGTAGCTCCAGTGGCATATCGCCGACTTCATCAAGAAACATTGAGCTTTTGTCTGCAAGCTCAAACCGCCCGATGCGCTGGGTATTGGCACCGGTAAACGCACCGCGCTCATGGCCGAACAGATCGCTTTCCAGCAACCCGGCAGGCATTGCCGCGCAGTTGATTTTCACCATACGGCGGCTGTTACGCTCGCTCAGGTTATGAATCGCCCGTGCAATCAGCTCTTTGCCGGTGCCGGTTTCACCGAGGATCAGCACCGTACTGTCGCTTTTCGCTACCATATCGACTTGCTTGAGCACGTTCGACATCACATCGCTACGGCCAATAATCTCGCCAAAATCACTGGCGACATTGTTGATTTGCTCGGTGAGGTAGAGGTTTTCGTCGACGAGGTTCTCTTTTAAGCGATGGATTTCTTGATACGCCAGCGCGTTATCCACCGCAATGGCGATACGCTCAGCAATCTGGCGCAGCAGTTTGAGATTTTGTGGGGTAAACACGCCCGCCTCGCATTGCGCCAGCTTCAACACGCCCAGCATGTTGTTGCCAAACGTGAGCGGCAACAGGCACAAAGTCTGAATTTGGTTGCCCCACATTTCAAACAACATGCGCTCATACGGCGCGAGTTGGTCACCCTGATGCAAATTCAGCAACAGCATTTCACCGCTTTTAAACACCCGTTCGGAGAGCGTCCCCGCATGGGCGACATCGCTCCGGTCATGGATTGGCGATTGCTCTTTCACAAAGTGAGTGGAATAGACCGTCAGGCGGTCTTTGCGATTGCCACGCAAAACGATACTTATCGAATCGATGGAGAAGTAGTGGTGAATTTCGTTGGCGATCTCGCTTATCAGTTCATCGAGATCGAGCTTGGAAAGTACGGCGTTTGTCACCGCCACCAGGATGCGGAAATCATCACGTTCGCGGCACAGTTGTTGGTAATCATGATTGGAGTCGAGGCGGCTTTGAATTTGTTCTGCCACCAGCCCCACAACTTGTGCGAGCGTATGCAGACGACTCAACTCTTTGTCCGTCCAGACAGCATCGTTATTGCGAATAAACTCGCACCCACCAAAGATTTTACCTTCTGCCGCCAGCGGTAACAGGCAGTAGCGGCCAAATGGCGCGTAGAGTTCAAGGTTCATCACCTGCGGCCAGGTGTCGTTAAATTCTTCTTCGGTACAAATCAGGGCTTCCGGGCGCGAAAGCACGCGTCGCACAGGCCCGTTTGCCAGCACCATTTCATCTTCATAATGCAGTTCTTTGCCGTGTTGATCCGTGCCATAAAATGCCACACGCTGATTTAACGGATGATAAAGCAGAATATTGACTCGGTCTGCGAGCGCACCCTGTTTTGCCATTTGCGTCAGGCAGTGCGTCAGTGCCGAAAGATCAGGTTGCTGCAACAGGGTACGCGTAATATCAAATAACCCCTGCTGCCCGAGATCACTCATCGGTGTGTATGGCATTTTGCTTATCCAATTGGTGGTGCGGCGGTGGTGGATGACGCTGGCGCTTATCCACCCTACAAAATCTAAACGCCCAGCGATTTGTATTATAAATACCCGTGCAAGTGTACCCAGACCGGCACATGGCGTTCCTGGCTTAGGTCAACAAATCCGTGGTAGCGGCTCTGAATGTGGCAAATCTAATGTCCGTTTTACGCCATACAGCCCGGCAACTCGTACCCCTTTACGCTCGACAACCTCACCAATAATTGCGGCATCTTGACCCAATGGATGAGCCTGTAAAGCGGCAAGAACACTTTCTGCGGCATTCCTCGCAACCGCAATCACCAGTTTGCCTTCGTTGGCAAAATTCAGCGCATCCAGCCCAAGCAATTCGCACACCCCACGTACCGCAGGATTGAGTGGCAACTGGCTTTCCGTGATTTCCATCCCGCAACCGCTTGATGCCGCGAACTCATGTAGCACCGCATTCACGCCACCGCGTGTCGCATCACGTAGCGCTTTGACACCCGCAATATTGAGCAATGGCGCGATTAGCGGAGCCAGCACCGCGCAGTCACTGACTAATGCACCTTCCAGACCCAGCGATTCCCGCAAGTTAAGGATAGTGGCGCCGTGGTCGCCCAACGTTCCGTTGACGATAAGCACATCGCCCGTACTAATTTTCTGTGCGCCCCAATTCAAACCCGCAGGAATGGCACCGATACCTGCAGTGTTGATAAACAGTTTGTCTGCTGCACCACGTTGCACGACTTTGGTGTCACCGGTCACCACCGCAATACCTGCCGCTTTGGCGGTTGCCGCCATGCTGTGGACGACATGTTCCAGGGTTTCAATCGGCAAACCTTCTTCAAGGATAAATCCGCAGGATAACCAGCGAGGTGTCGCGCCGCTGACCGCAACGTCGTTCGCGGTTCCACAAATGGCGAGCTTGCCGATGTCACCACCGGGGAAAAACAGCGGGTCGATAACGTAGCTATCTGTGGAAAAGGCTAAGCGGTCACCAAGGGCGGTGAGTTCAGCCAGCGGTAATCGCGCCTGGTCTTCTTGTTCGGCGAGCCACGGGTTATCAAACGCTTGCATAAAAAGATCGGCGATCAGTTTTTGCATCGCCTGGCCGCCACTGCCGTGGGCGAGTTCGATTGTTTTCATGCTTCACTCTCCTGGCCGCGATATTGATACCAGGCGGCGCAGGCGCCTTCGGACGAGACCATCAATGCGCCAAAAGCATTTTGCGGATTGCAGGTTTTGCCAAACATCGGGCACTGATGCGGTTTGCAACGCCCGGTGAGCACATCGCCGCAACGCGCTAACGGGTCGTCGTACACCTGTTGCGGTGCGGGTTTGAAATGGTCTTCGGCATCAAACTGACGGTAACCGTCGGTAAGTTGAACGCCTGAATCGCTGATGGTGCCAAGGCCACGCCATTCGGCATCACCGCGCACGATAAATACCTCGGCAATCGCCTGCTGGGCAAGATGGTTACCGGCATCCGGCACCACGCGCTTGTACTGGTTTTCCACTTTGCTGTGCTGATGGATTTTTTGCTCCACCAGCATCACTACGCCTTGCAGCAAGTCGAGCGGTTCAAAACCGGCCACCACCAGCGGGCGTTGATGTTGAGTGGCAATAAAATCATAGGCTTCTGTGCCAATCACCATGCTGACGTGGCCTGGTGCCAGGAAGGCATCAATGCCGTTGTCGGGCTGCTCCAGCAGACTGCGAAGCGTAGGAATAAGCGTGATGTGCTGGCAGAAAAAGTAAAAGTTGTTGATGCCCTGGGACTTCGCCTGTTGCAGCGTAATCGCCGTCGTCGGCATGGTGGTTTCAAAACCGAGGCCAAAGAAAACGACTTTTTTGTCCGGATTCAGACTTGCCAACGCCAGCGCGTCCATGGGCGAGTAAACCACGCGCACATCCGCACCACGCGCTTTCACCTGCATCAACGAGCCATTTTTCCCTGGCACGCGCATCGCGTCACCAAAGGTGCAAAAAATCACCTCGGGATGGCTGGCGATTTCAATGCAGGCATCTATTCGCCCCATCGGCAACACGCAGACCGGGCAGCCAGGGCCATGAATAAACTCGATATTGTCCGGCAGTAGTTGGTCGAGGCCGAACTTAAAGATGGCGTGGGTATGCCCGCCGCACACTTCCATAATGCGCAGCGGGCGCTGTGGGGTGTAAGCCAACTTCGGTGCGCGTTCACGCAACACCTCTATCAGCTGCATCACTTTTTCCGGCGCGCGATATTCATCAACAAAACGCATCATCTGCGCTCTTCCCCAAACAGCAAGCCGCCGACATCAGGTTCCACTTCAAACATGTTTTGCAACGCGTCTAAGGTGTCGCGGGCCTCACGCTCATCAATAATCGCCATCGCAAAACCGACATGAACCAGCACCCACTGGCCGATTTTTGCGTCTCCGACCAACATCAGGTTAACGTCACGCTTGATACCGCAGACGTCGACTTTGGCGCTGCCGTCCGGCAAGCGTTCGACGATTTGCCCCGGAATGCCTATGCACATCGCTCAGCCTCCAGCCAGTTCAACCACTCATCCATGCCTTCGCCGCTGGTCGCGGAAACCAACAGGATTTCAATATTCGGGTTCACCTGACGGGCGTAATCAAGGCACTTTTCGACATCGAACTGCAAGTAAGGCAACAGGTCGATTTTATTGAGCAGCATCAGCGAGGATGCAGCAAACATATGCGGATATTTCAGCGGTTTGTCTTCGCCTTCGGTGACCGAAAGCACCGCCACTTTATGGCGTTCGCCAAGGTCAAAACTCGCAGGGCACACCAGGTTGCCAACATTTTCAATAAACAGGATACCGTTGCGCTCAAGCGGCAGGCGCTGCATGGCGTCGCGAATCATCTGTGCATCAAGGTGGCATCCTTTACCGGTATTCACCTGAATCGCTGGCGTGCCAGTTGCACGAATGCGCTCGGCATCGTTCACGGTTTGCTGATCGCCTTCAATAACGGCACAAGGTACACGGCCAATCAGGCGCTTTAAACTCTCAGTCAGCAGCGTGGTTTTGCCGGAGCCTGGGCTTGAAACCAGGTTCAGCACCAGTTGCTGCTGTTTGGCAAACTGCTGACGGTTGTACACCGCCAGCTGGTTGTTTTTATCTAAAACATTGAGTTCGATTTCCAGCATCCGGCGTTGTGTCATGCCCGGTGCGTGAGTGCCCGCAGCACCGTAGCCGTAATGCAGGTCGCCCTGTTCATCGGCAGTCGGTGCGAATTTCACTCCGGTGATTGGCGTTAAGGCACGCGCGGCAGGTGCAAACGGTGCGCTGCGGAAACCCGAGTGCGGATTGCGCTCGTCGCCTTCTATATACAAGTTGCCTTCGGCGCAACCACAAGTACTACACATGTTGTGTCTCCTCTACTTCCAGACGCTTAATCTGCACGCCATCATCTGCAACGATGCGTAAATTGCTGCCCTCGCACAACGGGCAACGCCGGACCAGTTGCGTTAACAAGGTGATGTGCTGCTGGCAGTCGTAGCACCAGCATTCCGCTTCTTGTTGATGAATATGCAGCTGGCAGCCTTCGGCCAGGGTGTCGCGGCACACTAATTCGAAACAGAACTCCAGTGCACTTTGTTCAACACACGAGAAAGCGCCTACTTCCAGCCAAACAGCCGTGACGCGTGTCGCGCCGTGTTGGCGGGCTTGAGTTTCGATGAGTTCCAGTGCGCGTTGGCAGAGGGTGATTTCGTGCATATGGCCTCCGGGGTATCTGGTGGAGTCAATGCAAGGAGAGTGCCAGGTAGATACATGAGGGAATGACACTGCCAATGTCAAAGATGACGAAATGACATGTCATTACTGGGGTTATTTGTCTCTTATTAATATAAAAATCAATATTTTCAATTAGATAAAACATTGGCACGAAACATGCTCTGTAGCTACAACAGCAAAAACAGAGTGATTAATCATGAACATTTGGGAACTGAGCGAAAAAGCTGAATACATTGCCGATAAGCACCAACGCTTACTCACGCAGTGGCAACAGTACGGCAATAGCTTGATTCAGGGCATCACCCTTTCTAAGGCCAAACTGCATCACGCAGTCGGGTGCAATCCAGACGATTCACTGCGCTTCTTCTTATTTGACCATTTCGTCATTCACGTCCGCCTGGCGGAAGGCTTCAACAGCCACACTATCGAGTACTACGTTGAGAAGCGTAATGGTAACGATAGAGTATTGATTGCAAAAGCAATCCTTGATGACGATGGCCGTATAGACAACAGCATCAGCAACCGAAACAGCGAAAACGTTCTCGAGCATTACCTCGAAAAAATACGCCCGGTCTACGAAAGCCTGTATCAAGCAGTCCACAGCGACACCCCTGTGTCGATGGGGCAATTGCAACAAAACACTCAGGCCTGATAGTCCCATTGGGTGTCGAAAACTGTCGAAATGGCAGCCGTCGACACTATTTCGTCAAAATTGATGACATTAATGACAATGATGAATCGCTTTATAATCGCCGACTCCAAACTCTGCATAGGTTGCCATACCTGTGAGGCGGCTTGCTCCGAAACGCACCGTCTTCACGGTCTGCAATCCATGCCTCGCCTGAAAGTCATGCGTGATGCTAATGATTCCGCGCCGCAGATGTGCCATCACTGTGAAGATGCGCCATGTGCGGGCGTGTGCCCGGCTAACGCTATCACCCGTCTCGACGGGGCGGTACAGCTAAATGAAAGCCTGTGTGTGAGCTGCAAACTGTGCGCCATCGCTTGCCCATTTGGTTCTATTGAATTTTCTGGCAGCCGCCCAATTCATATTCCTGCTAATGCCAACAGCCCGAAAGCACCACCAGCCCCCCCTGCTCCGGCGAGTGTCAGTTCGCTTATCGACTGGGTGCCAGGCGTTCGAGCCATCGCCGTGAAATGCGATTTGTGCAGTTTCGACGCCAATGGCCCTGCGTGTGTACGCACCTGCCCAACCAAAGCGCTGCGGGTGGTGGATAACCATGACATTGCCAAAGCAAGCCAACGCAAACGTGAATTGACCCTGAGCACCACGCTTGGCGATCTCACCCTGTTTACCCAGCCTGAGGTAAAAAAATGAGTGCATTTATCCTGATTCATTGGGCGCTAATGGGATTTGTGCTCAGCGCAGTGCTGGCAGGAATCACGGCATTTAATAAACCGGTGAGTGGTTTTATTGCCGGGCTTGGCGGTGCAATCAGTTCTGTACTGGTGTTGATTGCAGGCTTCGATGCGTTAACCGGTTTTAGCGGCATGGCGCAAGTTTGGCAGCAGCATTTACAGCTCAATGCTTTTAATGGCGTGTGGTTGGTGACGCTCGGTCTGCCAGGTCTGTTTATCTCGCTGTTTAATATCGACTGGCATCGCCATCAAGCGGTAAAAGCTAACGGCTTGCTGGTCAATCTGGTGATGGCAGCAGCGGTAGCGGCACTGGTTGCCGACAACCTCGGCATGCTGGTCGTGCTGGCAGAGATCGTCGCCCTGTGCGGCTACTTCCTGACCGGTTGCCAAAAGTCCGGCCAATTGTGGTTTGCGCTCGGCCGTCTTGGCACTGTGCTACTGGCCGTGGCGTGCTGGATGTTGTGGAATCAGTACGGCACGCTGAGTTATGCCGAATTGCATCTGTTAACCCATGGCATGCCGGTGAGCTCCGTGGTTTGGCTGCTCGGCCTGGTGGGCTTTGGTTTGCTGGCGGGCATTATTCCGCTGCATGGTTGGGTGCCACAAGCTCATGCCAACGCTTCTGCTCCGGCTGCTGCACTGTTCTCGGCAGTGGTGCTGAAAATTGGCCTCTACGGCATCATGAGTTTCTCACTGATCAGCAACGTCATGCCGCTATGGTGGGGCATTCTGGTGGTCATTCTGGGGATGATGACTGCGTTTATCGGCGGTTTGTACGCGCTGATGGAGCACAACATCAACCGCTTGTTGGCTTACCACACACTGGAAAACATCGGCATTATTCTGCTCGGTCTGGGTTGCGGCCTGATAGGTTTTGCGCTCAACGAATCCACGCTGATTGCACTGGGCATGATGGGTGGCTTGTACCACTTGTTCAACCATAGCGTGTTCAAAACCACGCTGTTCCTCGGCGCGGGTGCGGTGTGGTTCCGTACGGGTCATCGCGACATTGAGAAGTTAGGCGGGATTGGCAAGCGCATGCCGCTGATTTCTATCTCTATGTTAGTCGGCTTGATGGCGATGGCTGCCCTGCCACCGCTGAACGGTTTTGCTGGCGAGTGGCTGATTTACCAGTCGTTCTTCCACCTCGGTACTTTGCCGCTGTTTATCGCCCGCTTCTTAGGCCCGATGCTGGCTGTCGGTCTGGCGATTACCGGTGCGCTGGCAGTGATGTGTATGGCGAAAGTGTATGGCGTCACCTTCCTTGGCGCACCGCGTACACCGGAAGCTGAAAACGCAACTTCTGCACCGTTCCTGATGAACCTGAGTGTGGCCGCACTGGCCGCCTGTTGTGTGATTGCTGGTGTTGCCGCACCCTGGCTGATTCCACTGCTGCAAAACGCCATTCCGCTGCCGCTACAAACCGCGAATACCACCGTTTCACAACCGATGATCACTCTGCTGTTGATTGCCAGCCCGCTGCTGCCATTGATTTTGATGGTGATTTTCCGTGGCGACCGCCTGCCAAACCGCTCACGCGGCACGGCCTGGGTGTGCGGTTACGACCACGAACAAGCGATGGTGATTACCGCAGGTGGTTTTGCTCAGCCAGTGAAAGCGGCGTTCGCGCCACTGCTGAAACTGCGCAAAACCCTCAACCCGGTGAAATGGGTGCCTGGCTGGCAGTGCGATTGTTTAGCCGGTACGTTCCATCACCTGGCGATGATTGAACTGGCGGTGTTGCTGGTCGCGGTTTGCGCTTAAGGAGCCTGAGATGAAGTTCATTTTATTACCCATGATTCAGGCGCTGGTGTTGTTTGCCATCGCGCCGCTGTTGTCTGGTATTACCCGCGTAACCCGCGCCCGTATGCACAACCGCCGCGGGCCTGGCGTGATGCAGGAATATCGTGACTTGTTCAAATTGTTCAGCCGCCAGAGTGTGGCTCCGGCCGCGTCCGGTTGGGTGTTCCGCCTGATGCCGTTTGTAATGGTTGGCGTAATGCTGACCATTGCCACCGCGCTGCCGGTCGTCACCCTCTATTCGCCGCTGCCGTCGCTGGGTGATTTGATAACGCTTATCTATCTGTTCGCCATCGCCCGTTTCTTCTTTGCCATTGCAGGTCTGGACACCGGTAGTCCGTTTACCGGTATCGGTGCCAGCCGTGAAGCGATGCTTGGCGTGTTGGTTGAACCGATCCTGATTCTGGGACTGTGGGTGGCAGCGCAAGTCGCGGGCAGCACCCACATCAGCAATATCGCTTCCACCATTTACTACTGGCCTACAGCACAGAGCTTAACGCTGATTCTGGCATTCGCCGCTTGTGCCTTCGCCACGTTTATCGAAATGGGCAAACTGCCATTTGACCTCGCAGAAGCCGAGCAAGAATTGCAGGAAGGCCCGTTAACCGAATACAGCGGTGCGGGTTTTGCGGTGCTGAAATGGGGCATTTCCCTCAAGCAGCTAGTGGTGCTGCAAATGTTCGTCGGCGTGTTTCTGCCATGGGGCCAGATGAGCGAATTTAGCTGGGGTGGCCTTGTTATCGCGCTGGTTCTGGCAGCAGCCAAACTGGTGCTCGGCGTGCTAATCATCGCGCTGTTTGAAAACAGCATGGCACGTTTGCGCATGTTAGAAACTGCCGCGGTTACCTGGGCCGGTTTTGGCTTTGCCTTTTTAGCCTTCGTCTCCTTGCTGGCGGCGTGATTTAAGAGAATTTATCTATGTCTGAAGAAAAGATTGGCCAACATTATCTTGCCGCACTGCATAAGCAATTTCCGCATGCGGTGATCGACGAAGCGTGGCAAACCAAAGACCAAATCACTGTCACCGTGAAGCTCAACATGCTGCCAGAAGTGGTGGAGTGGCTTTACTACCAGCAAGGCGGCTGGTTGTCCGTATTGTTCGGTAACGATGAACGCCAGTTGTGCGGCAACTATGCGGTTTATTACGTGCTTTCGATGGAAAGCGGCGTGAAATGCTGGATTACCGTGCGCGTAGAAGTGGATGCCGACAAACCTGAATTCCCTTCCGTGACGCCGCGTGTACCTGCCGCCGTTTGGGGCGAGCGTGAAGTGCGTGATATGTACGGCCTGCAACCTGTTGGCCTGCCGGATGAACGCCGTTTAGTGCTGCCAGATGATTGGCCAGACGATTTATATCCGCTGCGCAAAGATAGCATGGATTACCGTCAGCGCCCGGCCCCAACCAGTGATCAGGAAACCTATCAGTTCATTAATGAACTGGGCAGCAAGAAGAACAATGTGGTGCCGATTGGCCCACTGCATGTCACTTCTGATGAGCCAGGCCACTTCCGCCTGTTCGTTGACGGCGAGAACATTATCGACGCCGATTACCGCCTGTTCTACGTCCACCGTGGCATGGAAAAACTGGCTGAAACCCGCATGGGCTACAACGAAGTCACCTTCTTGTCTGACCGCGTGTGCGGCATTTGCGGCTTCGCCCACAGCACCGCGTATACCACGTCTGTCGAGAATGCGATGGGGATCGTGGTGCCAGAACGCGCCCAGATGATCCGTGCGATTTTGCTAGAAGTGGAACGCCTGCACAGCCACCTGCTGAACCTTGGCCTGGCTTGCCACTTTGTTGGCTTTGACTCCGGCTTTATGCAGTTCTTCCGCGTACGTGAGATGTCGATGAAGATGGCGGAAATCCTCACTGGTGCGCGTAAAACTTACGGCCTGAACCTGATTGGCGGCATTCGTCGTGATTTACTGAAAGACGACATGATCCAGACCCGCCAGCTGGCACAACAGATGCGTCGCGAAGTGAAAGATCTGGTCGATATCCTGATGAGCACGCCAAACATCGAACAACGTACCGTCGGCATTGGCCGCCTCGACCCGCAAATCGCGCGTGATTTCAGTAACGTCGGTCCGATGGTTCGCGCCAGTGGTCACGCCCGTGACACCCGCGCCGATCACCCGTTTGTCGGTTACGGTTTGCTGCCAATGGAAGTGCACAGCGAAACCGGCTGCGACGTGCTGTCACGCCTGAAAGTGCGTATCAACGAAGTGTATACCGCGTTGAATATGATTGATTTCGGCCTCGATAACTTGCCTGGCGGCCCACTGGCAGTTGATGGCTTCACCTATATTCCGAACCGTTTTGCCCTCGGTTTCTCTGAAGCGCCACGTGGCGATGATATTCACTGGTCGATGACCGGCGATAACCAGAAGTTGTACCGCTGGCGCTGCCGTGCGGCGACCTATGCCAACTGGCCAACGCTGCGCTACATGCTGCGTGGCAACACCGTTTCTGATGCGCCGCTGATTATTGGCAGCCTGGATCCTTGCTACTCCTGTACCGACCGCATGACGGTGGTGGATGTGCGTAAGCGCAAAACCAAAGTGGTGCCGTACAAAGAGTTGGAGCGCTACAGCATTGAACGCACCAATTCACCGCTGAAATAGCCGGAGTCATCATGTTTAATTTCATTAAAAAAGCCATTAAAGGCGGTGTGGTCACCGAGTCGTACCCGCTACAGCCGATTGCCGTGGACCCGAATTTCCGTGGCAAACCGGAACACAACCCGCAGCAATGCATCGGTTGTGCAGCGTGTATTAACGCCTGCCCTTCTAATGCATTAACGGTGGAAACCGATCTGGTGGCCGGGCAACTGGCGTGGACCTTCAATCTGGGGCGCTGCATTTTCTGCGCACGCTGTGAAGAAGTCTGCCCAACCGCGGCCATCAAGCTTTCTCAGGAATACGAACTGGCGGTGTGGAACAAAGCCGATTTCTTGCAACAAGCGCGTTTTGATTTGTGCAACTGCCGCCAGTGCAGTAAGCCTTTCGCGGTACAAAAAGAAATTGATTACGCGATTGCCCTGCTTGAGCACAACGGCGACAAGCATGCCGAAGCGCACCGCGCCTCGTTTGAAACCTGCCCGGAATGTAAACGCAAGCTTTGCCTGGTTTCTTCCGAGCAAATCGACCTTAGCCGCCAGATTAGAGAGGCCAGCTAATGAGTATGTTACTCGGCCCACGCGACGATAAAGGCATGCCAGTGCCAATGACGGTGGATGA
>NZ_DATERI010000030.1:0-9484 GCF_035271705.1 Buttiauxella sp. | reverse complement strand
GGTCTGCTTCGTGAACCTGTGACTGGACTTCAGGGGAAGGCGGCTCTGGCTACAATCTGCCGAGAGACCGCCGTATAAGCGTCTAGCGAAGAGGGGGTTAGTTGTTGTTGTCCACCTGACGACGCAGCAGGTCGTCAATGGCCCGGATTGCCAAAGGATAACCGTCGGCTCCCATGCCGCAAATCACGGCATCGACCTCACCAGACATAATTGAGTGTCGATGCAGTTCATCCCGTGCATGGATGTTCGATAAATGCAGTTCAATCAGCGGCGTGTCGAGCAACTTCAGGGCATCGAGCACCGGAATCGAATGAAACGAGAAGCCGGCCGGGTTAATAATCACGGCAGCACCCTCCTCGAAGGCTTCTTGAATCCAGTCGACCATCACGCCTTCATGGTTGGTCTGGCGGAAGTCGCATACCAAATCAAGTTCCCCGGCCAGCCGTTCACTGCGCTGGCGTATCTGCTCGAGCGTGGTGTGTCCGTAGATGTGCGGCTCACGACGACCCAGCAAGTTCAAGTTAGGGCCGTTAAGGATGAAAACGGTACGGTTCATGATCGTCCTAATGTGTTATTTGAAAAGATGGCTGGAGCGGCAGTAGCATCCGAGTCGGGTGCCGCAACGGAATTCAGGTTGATGCCACGGGTTTCAGGACCGATGAGGATCATGGCCAGCGAGATCAGATTAATTACGGCGCACAGCGTCACCAGAGGCCACGGCGAGTTGTTCGACTGACTCATCAGCCACACCGCTATCATTGGCATCGGACCACCGATAACCAGGTTGGCGCCGGTGTAGGCCAGTGCGGAACCCGAATAACGAACCTGGGTCGGGAACGCTTCGGCGAACGCCACTGGCTGGATGCCGCTCTGAAACTGGGTGAAGCCCAAGAACAACCCCATGATTGCCATGATGGCGGCGACGTTTAACGTATTAAGAATCGGGAAATAGACGAACAGGATCAGCAAGGTCATGCATGAACCAAACGCCAGCGCCTTTTTGCGGCCCCAACGGTCTGACAAATAACCACCAGCCAGCGCACCGAAAATCGCGCACATGTTAGCCACCATCAGTGACATGAAGCCTGTCGACTGGCTAAAGCCCAGGTGCTTGGTCAGATAGCTGAGGGAGAAGATAACAATCAGATAGAACAGTGCGGCTGGCGAGCAGAAGAAAAACATCAAGCGCAGGATGGTTTTGTAGTGGCCGCCCACAGCAGATTTGAGCGGGCTTTTTTCCTGCTTAACCGGGGTCTTTTTCAAGGCGATGAACGCTGGGGTTTCATCGACTTTCAGCCGGATAAAGATTGCCACCACCACCAGTACGAAACTCATGACGAAGGGAATTCGCCAGCCGAAGCTTTCGAATTGTTCGCTTGAAAGTGTTGCGGCCAGCCCCATCAATACGCCGTTGGCCAATATCTGACTGAGTGGTGAACACAAGCCGAGTAAACCGGAATACCGCCCGCGTCGGTCTGGAGATGCGTGCTCCAGCGCCATCAGTTGTGCCCCAGTGGACTCACCGCCCAGCGCGAAGCCTTGAATAATCCTCAGCAGCACGAGAAGGATGGGTGCCCAAATGCCAACCTGCGCATAAGTAGGCAACAGGCCCATCAGTACCGATGCCAAACCCATCAGGGTCACGGTAGCCAGCATCAGGTTGCGTCGACCCAATTTGTCACCGAGGTAGCCACAGGTAATCGCGCCCACTGGGCGAGCTGCCAGGCCAACACCGAAGGTTGCAAGCGAAGCGAGCAGGCCGGCGGTCGGCTCCATCGCTGGGAAAAACAGTTTAGGGAGAATGGTTGCTGATACCGCGCCATACAGCGTGAAGTCAAACCATTCCAGAGCGGTACCTATGGTCGCGGCGGTCACCGCTTTTCGAGGCATGCGTAAATCATGACTCTCTTTACTTGTTGTGTTCATAGAGGTATTTGTCCTTTATTTTTATGAGTGCAGGTAGGATTTCCATACAACTGCGTTCCGGCATCACTGCGGGCAGGAAACGTCGAAGTCAATAGACATTAGCGCATCCACTCTGCAGAATAATTATCAAAATTACGACAAATAGATAAGCTAACCTTATTAAGGCGGATCATGGAACTACGTCATTTGAAAGCCTTCACTGTCGCCGCTGACTTGCAGCACTTCAGCCGGGCAGCCGAACAATTGGGCATTGCGCAGCCTGCACTGAGCCAATTAATGCGAACACTTGAGTCCGAGCTGGGTCTGGCACTGTTTCGCCGGGAAAACCGGGGGGTGGTATTGACCGCTGCCGGCGAGGCGTTTTTGACCCATGCGCGGCAGTCCATCGAGTCAAGTAAACTGGCGATAGCCGCGGCCCGGCGAGCCCGGCGTGGAGAGGTGGGCGAGATCAACATCGGCTATCACTCAGCGTTGTTCGAGGCCCACCTGCCGCAATTACTGCGGCATTACTTCAGCACCTTCCCTGAAGTCAAAGTGTCGCTGGTGGACGCGGGCATTAGCGCGCAGTTCGAAATGTTGATGGACCACAAACTCGACCTGGCATTTGCCAGGGTATTTAAAGATCACCTACCGGACCGTCTGCGGACTCATCAATTCAGCCAGTCCAGGCTGGTTCTGCTCATCCCAGATAACCATGAACTGGCGGAGAGTTATACTGGCGACCTGTCGACGCTACGCCATGAGAAATTCGTGTTTTTGCAAGACGGTGCTGGCATCGGCCTAACCTCACACACCCTCCAGGCGTGCCGACAAAACCAGTTGCATCCCGAGAACATAATGTACGTGCCGTCGTTGATGAGTATTCCCGGGTTGGTAGCAGCAGGGATAGGACTGAGTATCGTGCCTGAAACAGTCACGGGCTTAACCATGCCGGGTATACGGATTGTGCCCTTAGCACAGCCGGAAATGGTCAGTGAGCTGTTATTGATTTCCAGGATTGATGAGCGTTCAAGCGCGGTGCAGCACTTTATCAATGAAGCCCACGGTTGGGAGGATAAGTTATAATGCGAATGCTTGCCGCAACTCAGAAGAAGTCTACTTATCTCATGCTGGGTGGCGTGTTTATGGCTTTGTCAGGGGTTAATGCAGTGATGGGTTTAACAGCTTGAGTATGAAACTGGCTGTGGATAAGACCCGGCACACCGAGCCGGGTTTTTATTGCCCTTTCCTCGTCAGCGCATCTATCACAGCACTCATCGCCTCTTCGGTTATTCCTGAGCGTTTTATATTTTTGTTGGCAAGCGACGCTCTCAACACACCCGCAATAACAATGTGCTTAGGTTCCTGACCTAAATCACGCATCTCAAGTACCACCTTCCCTACCACGCGACACATTTCCTGATACAACTCTTCGTCTTTAGCTTTGCTTCCCATGCACATCTCCAGGCTTTGGTGCAAAAAAACAAGCTACCACACAGCCTACAAGATGGCATTGACAATAATAATATCCATTTAAAAACATACCGATGTGTCGTTATGGTGAAGGTGAACTCACGGCGATTTTATGAGGTGATAGCCACGCGAATAAGCTTGTTTCTGCCATTGCTGGTGTGGCGCCCGGTTCTGTTATTGAGATGAGCAATGCCAGTGGCCCGGCTGTATAAACCCCAGCCATGAAATGACTGGGGAAAGAGCGAGTTTTAATAATCAGGGACACAATTGACACCAGGCTGATGCTCCTGGGCTGGCAAGCTGTAACACTGAGTATTAAGCTCCAGTACTCTCGGCCCGCTGGCCTGTGCTTGCTGTAACTGATACTGAGTGGTGCTGGTACTGTTAAGAATGTCCTCTTTACTCTCGGCCTTCACAGGCTGTGAATAACAAGGTGCGGCACTGACAGATAACAACAAAGCAGCAAAATAATATTTCATTACTGACCACCTTATCTGGTTGTATCACGATGTGTTCACAAGGAACATGGCATCGTAAATGTGATCTGAATCACTAAAAATAATGCATTCGGGTGATTTTCACTCGCGCAATAAGTCCAGAATTTACAGGCACCACGTTTTTATGCGGTTAGGTGAGATTTGTCGGCGGATGAACCAAAGGACGAACGCACTGAAAGCCTCATCCCCATATCATATTTTTGATACCATTACTGATACACACCCCAAAAAACCCCGCTCTAATTCACATTTAATGGAATGGCTATATGAATGTTTCTGCCACGCGTCTTTCAGCTTATATGACCCGGTTATTATCAAACCTGGGCGAAAAACGCGGGTTACTGGCCCTGGCAATGCTGGCTCAGGCGGGAGGGTTGGTGGGTTACTTGTATCTGGCGCACGGGTGGATTGAGTCTGGAGTGGTACAGAGTCTGAAAAATGTGTCGGCGATGCATTTACGCAGCTTTGAACAGCTCGAAACGACAATTCGCTACCAGCTTGTCTCGGTAGGGGATTCTGTGCTGGACGAAAATGGCGTCAAGAATGAAAAAAAATTATTAGGCAAAGAACTGGAGCATGTGGGGCTGGATACTCTCATCGTTCTGGATCCGATGGGCAATATTGTCGCGTCTGAGTCTGATGTCCCGCTGGAGTTGATCCTGCCGCCGAGTGTACTCGCAACGAAATCCTTTAAGGATTTACCGCAATATAAGGCCTACCACGATGGTGGTGCGAAATCAGTCTTTTTTGTTTCCCAACAACATATAGATAAGCTGGGCGGCAAGGGAATGATGATGTACCAGATGATCACTTCCCCTGAAGGCAAACTGCTCGGCAGTGTAGTGGGCTATACCAGCCCCCAAAGTTTGTCGTTGCTGCTATACGTGGATGCTGAGCGGGGATTTGATCTCGGTAAAGATGGTGTTTTATCGATGTTCGATAACGACACTCGCCAGGTGTTGTTCCACTATACGTATTTGCAAGATCCCTTGGATGAGCAAAATACGGTGTTGAAGACCATCAGTAGCGGATATTTTGCAGAGACGAATTATGGTCCGAATGTGAAATTTTTCCGGTCGCCGATTGACCAGGTGGAACGATTGGTTGTGCTTTCCCCATTGCATCATGAACAGTGGACGCAACTGGTTGGCGAGAGTACCAATGAGTACTTGTTCGAGTGGCGTATTCAGGTGGCTATCTCCCTATTTGTCTTTATCTGTATTAGCCTCCTCCAGTGGCTGATGATGACTATTTTCCGCCAGAATAAAAACCAGCGTACGCTGCTCGATCTCGTCCTTAACTCCGTGGATGCCTATATCTATTTAAAGACCAGCGATCGACGTTTCAGCTACGTCAACACGAAGACTGCCGCGCTGTTCGGCCTTCCCGCTGAGCAGATAATCGGTCATCGGGATCAGGACGTTCTGCCACAGAAGATAGCCGATGATTTTTGGACCACGGATAGCCAGGTGCTCGAGTCGGGCGATAAGCAGCACTGCACAGAGATTGTCGGCAACCCAGAGGGAGATCGCCGCTACTACTCGACGATCAAAGTGCCGATAAGATTGCCGAACCAACTGCCAGCCGTGATTGGTATGTCGATCGATGTCACTGAATTGCATGAACAAACAGAAGCACGCAAGGCTGCCGAAAAAGCCATTCGCAAAATGGCATTCTATGACCAATTGACCGGGCTGCCGAATCGCCGGCTGCTGGAAGACCGCCTTGCTCAGGCACTCGCACTCGCGAAACGCAAACTTCGAAAGTTGTCGCTGCTCTTTATTGATCTGGACAAGTTCAAAGCGGTCAATGACAAACATGGACATAAGACCGGTGACTGGCTACTGCAGCAGGCCGCATTACGCATGAGAGCGGCACTTCGTGCGTCCGATACCGTCTCACGCATTGGTGGCGATGAGTTTGTGATTCTTTTGCCTGACGCCCACAGCGCGGCAGAAGCGGCAGTCGTCGCGGAGAGAATTCGTGCCCATATTGCAGAACCTTTTGTCATGGTCAATGGCACGAAACTGGATATTTCGTCGAGTATCGGCGTGGTGATGTACCCTGACCAGGCTGACAATGTGCATGATTTACTGCACTATGCCGATGAAGCGATGTATCGCGCCAAAAAAGGGGGAAAGAATGCTGTCGAGATGTTTACAGCAGGGTGAGCAGGCGGATTAATACGAGCCTCGCTCCCGCAACCTGGCACATCCTCAAGGATTAAAGGTATAATCCCAGACACTATTTCATTGGTTTTAGAAACGAACATGACAAAACTCACATTACAAGAGCAGATGCTCAAAGCTGGATTAGTCAGCAGCAAAAAAATGGCTAAAGTGCAAAGAACGGCTAAAAAATCGCGTGTTCAGGCCCGTGAAGCAAGAGAGGCTGTGGAAGAAAATAAAAAGGCACAACTTGAACGTGATAAAGAGTTAAGTGAGCAACAAAAGCAAGCCACGTTATCTAAAGAATTAAAAGCGCAGATCAAGCAACTGATTGAAATGAACCGGATCGTAATTTCCAGGGGCGATATTGGTTATAACTTCACAGACAATAATTTAATTAAAAAAGTCTATGTCGATAAAGTCACTCAAACTCAATTGACGAACGGCCGCCTCGCCATTGCCCGTCTGGTGACTGATAATAACCCTGAAGGTGAATACGCAATTATACCTGCAAGTGTGGCCGATAAAATTGCGCAGCGTGATGCGAGCTATATTGTATTGAATAGTGCGCTAAGTCAGGAAGCGCAGGACGAAGAAGATCCGTATGCCGATTTTAAAATACCTGATGATTTGATGTGGTAATTAGGTTGGTTTCGAGGCGGTATCGTACCGGGGTCAGTCCATTAATTGCCCTGACCTTATTAAAGAAAAGTCCTGGTCGTGAGACCAGGACTTTGTCATCAATCTGAGTCATAGACCTGCAACATATATACAGCAGGGGCAACAGAGTTTCCTCCTTATCCGAATAGAGTAAAATCATTAATATTGATGCTGTTAGCATTTACGCCCGCTAAAGTAATGAAATCATTGCCGATGTAAATTACATTTCCGACAATCTGGACACTGGTGGCAAAATTCCCCGTATTAATACCGAGCAAACTCAGATCGATGTGATCCTGTCCATTAGCGGCATTACTATCGAAACCGTTAATGACGTCATGCCCAAAGCCTGCGCTGAAGGTGAAGGTGTCAGTTCCGGCACCGCCATCCATAGTGTCATTACCCGCCTGGCCAATGAGTCTATCGTTGCCAGCCCCGCCCTGAAGGTTATCATCTCCGACACCGCCATCCAGAGTGTCATCACCCGCCTGGCCAATGAGTTTATCGCTGCCAGCCCCGCCCTGAAGGTTATCGACACCAGCACCGCCATCCAGGAGGTCATTTCCTGCCCCACCTAGCAGTTGGTCGTTTCCTCCCAACCCATACAAAAAGTCATTACCACTGCCTCCGGTGATGGTGTTGCCAATAGCATTCCCTTTGCCGGTGAAAATGCCTGCCCCAGTGAACGCCAGCGTTTCAACGTTACCGGTCAAAGTGTAATTGAGGAGGGTGGTCTGGACGATATCCGTCCCGCCATTAAGACCTTCTGTGACAATATCAAGAGCATTATCAACTATATATGTATCATCTCCGGCACCACCATCCATAGTGTCATTACCCGCCTGGCCATTGAGTCTATCGTTGCCAGCCCCACCCTGAAGGTTATCGGCACCGGCACCGCCATCCAGAGTGTCATTGCCCGCCTGGCCAATGAGTCTATCGTTGCCAGCCTCACCCTGAAGGTTATCGGCACCGTCACCCCCATCCAGGAGGTCATTTCCTGTCCCACCTAGCAGTTGGTCGTTTCCTCCCAACCCATACAAAAAGTCATTACCACTGCCTCCGGTGATGGTGTTGCCAATAGCATTCCCTCTGCCGGTGAAAGTGCCTGTCCCGGTAAACGCCAGCGTTTCAACGTTATCGGCCAAAGTGTAATTGAGGAGAGTGGTCTGGACGATATCCGTTCCACCATTAAGACCTTCCGTGACAACATCGCCACTATTATCAACGATATAGCTGTCATTACCGAGACCGCCCACCATCACATCGGCGCCAAGGCCGCCGTTGAGAGTGTCGTTGCCGCCCCGGCCGTTGAGGCTGTCGTTGCCGGCCCCACCGTTGAGCGTGTCGTTGCCGAGCCCACCATTGAGGACGTCGTTGCCGGGCCCACCATTGAGGACGACGTTGCTGTTGACAACAACGGGTGGATTATCGAGATGACTCGTCCCGAAGATGTTCTCGGGAAGATTGGTCAGGCCCGTGTTGCGTGCCACGATCCCGGCAAAGCCCTGCTGCTCGAGGACCTGGTTGAAGTCTAGATGCTCCGTGCGTTCGAGATAATACAGCCGGTCACCTTCCTGGATCCGGTCAAGTTGCTCGTGGATGATGGCCCAGAAGGTCTGGCCAACCACACCGCCGTTGATGTGCTTCTCAGCTAGTCCACCCACGAACAGATCAACTCTGTCGATGCCTTTGACGGTGTTTCCGTTGACAAATTGATAGTCAGGATTAGCCGCCAGGAAGTCTGCAATTTGAGCCCCCTCCTCCAGCACGAGGTCTGGATAGGCCTGCTTGAACTGCTCAATCACTGTATCGCTAAGATCGTTACGTGCCTGGAAGTCTTCCCACGAACTGTATGGTGTGAGATCGCCGGCAAAGCTGACCGCCTCCTTCACATACGGAT
This sequence comes from Buttiauxella sp., assembly GCF_035271705.1. Lineage (GTDB taxonomy): Bacteria > Pseudomonadota > Gammaproteobacteria > Enterobacterales > Enterobacteriaceae > Buttiauxella. The sequence goes on along the minus strand of NZ_DATERI010000030.1, from coordinate 878 downwards.
CAAGAGAGGCCATCAGGTCAGCCCGGATCTGGTTCATCGAACCTAGACCGACATCCCACTCGCGGGCGACATCGAAGGCGAACACGTCAGCACTGATTCGAATGAGGTCGTTTCGGACAGCATCGACGATATTGACATCGACTTCCTCCGCAGGCTGGACGACACCACCGGCAATGATCCCGGCGACACCCAGTTGCTCATAGCCTGGCTGTGGAGAGTAAGGCAATTGCGCTTTGGGGTAGTTGAACGCGCTCGTATCGTTGGTCGGGTTGAGGAACGCGTCGAACAGCGGCACCTGCGTTGCATTGCCCTGAGCATCGAGTACCGTCAGCGTCTGCCCTACCAGCGAATGACCGAACCGGTAAGCTGCCGTCGCGAACTCGTGCGAGACGCGAGCATCCGTTTCCGGATTGTACTCGACGAAGCCGTGCTCGCCATCACCTCTCATGCCACCAAGCAACTTGTCGGCAAAGTCGGTGAAAATAACGCGCTGATATTCAGCCTCGTTGATTATCTTAGCTGCCTGGAACAGCTCTTCAGCTGTGCCATCGAATCCGGCTTCGAGCAATCCGTTGACATGGAAGTTGTGATTCCGCGCCCAGATGGTGTGGACCGCGGTCAGTGCGATGTTCTCATTCGCCCGTCCATCACCTGCCACGTAGTGGTCGAGCAGGTTGATAAAGGGGTTGGTGTCGAGCAACAGCGCAAAGCCGCTTCCCATGAAATTGGACGTCATGGCAGGAAGCATCGACTGGTTGATAACGCCATTGTTGTCGACCAGTCCGGCGAAGTACTCCTGGAAAGTCACGTTGTGGTCGCCCGGCAGCGAGCTGTCGGTGAACAGCGTGTTGTTGTTACAGTGATGCTTAATCAGCTCA
>NZ_DATERI010000029.1:0-20082 GCF_035271705.1 Buttiauxella sp. | reverse complement strand
ATGAACATGTCCGGGCATGGAAATATGGGCAATATGGGGAATATGGACCATGGCAAGATGAATCACGGCAGCATGAACCACGGCAAGCAGGGTGCGGGTTTCGACTTCCATAATGCCAACAAGATTAACGGCAAAGCGTTTGATATGAACACCCCAGCGTTTGTAGCCGAGAAAGGCAAATACGAGAAATGGACCATTTCCGGTGAAGGCGACATGATGCTGCATCCCTTCCATATTCATGGCACGCAGTTCCGCATCCTCAGTGAGAATGGCCAACCGGTCGCGGCACATCGTCAGGGCTGGAAAGACACCGTGCATGTGGAAGGCGCACGCAGTGAAGTGTTAGTACGTTTTGAACATGCCGCTTCTCAGGAACATGCCTATATGGCGCACTGCCATCTGCTGGAACATGAAGACACTGGCATGATGTTAGGATTTACGGTGGCATAGGTAGGAGAAGGAGAAAGCCAGTTCCCTCTCCCTGAAGAGAGAGGGGTAAGGTGAGGGGAAATGTTACTTCGCGTCCGGCAATGCGTAAGCGACGATGTAATCGCCCATGGTGGTTCCGAAGGAACCGTGGCCACCCGCAGAAATCACGACATACTGTTTGCCATTCACTTCATAGGTCATCGGCGTTGCCTGGCCACCGGCTGGCAGACGCGCTTCCCACAGCTTCTCACCGTTGCTCATGTTATAAGCGCGCAAATAGTTATCTGCGGTTGCGCCAATAAACAGCACGTTCCCTGCGGTCGAAATTGGGCCACCCAGCATTGGCATCCCCATTTTAAACGGCAGCGGAAGAGGTGAGCTGTCACGCACCGTACCGATACGTTTTTTCCACACCACTTCGTTGGTTTTCAAATCTACCGCAGAGATGTAGCCCCACGCCGGTTGCTTACATGGTAAGCCGAACGGAGAAAGGAACGGGTTCAACGTAACGCCATACGGCACGCCGTACTGCGGCTGAATACCAGATTCAGAACCGCTACCTTTAGCCTCTTTCGGTGGTTCCATCGGGTTGCCTGGACCGCGTGGCATTAGTTTAGAAACAAACGGCAGCGCCATCGGGTTAGCAATCGCTACCTGGCGGTTAGGGTCGACTGAAATCCCACCCCATTCGAACATCCCCAGGTTACCCGGGAACACCAACGTACCTTGCTCAGACGGTGGTGTGAAGATGCCTTCATAACGCAGGTTGTGGAAGATAATGCGGCAGACCATCTGGTCATACAGCGTCGCCCCCCACATATCCGCACCGCTCAGATCTTTCTTTGGACGGAAGCTCAAATCGGAGAACGGTTGGGTTGGGGTAACGTAATCGCCTTTCGCTGCACCTTGTGGAACCGGTTTTTCCGGAGCCGGAACCACCAGTTTGCCGTCACGACGATCCAACACAAAGATGTTGCCGGTCTTCGCAGGTGCATAGACAACCGGAACGGTTTGGCCGTTGACGGTAATATCGGCAAGCGTTGGCTGTGATGGCATGTCCATATCCCACAGGTCATGGTGAACCGTTTGATAAGACCACGCCAGTTTCCCGGTTGTTGCGTTCAGTGCCACGATGCTGCTGGCAAAGCGTTCCTGTTCCGGTGTGCGGTTACCGCCCCAAATATCGGGCGTGGTGACTCCCATCGGCAGGTACACCAAATCAAGCTTCGCATCATAGGCTGCTGGCGCCCAGGAGTTCGGTGAGTTAAGGGTGAAATGGTGCTCGTCACCTGGAATGATATTCGGATCTTTTGCAGCTGGATCGAATGCCCACAACAGTTTGCCGCTGTTCACATCAAAGCCACGGATAACACCAGACGGCTCGCGAGTGGAGAAGTTATCCGTCACGGCACCCGCAATGACGATAACTTTATCGGTAATAATTGGCGGTGAGGTTGGCTCATACATGCCTGGTGTGGTCACCGGCATATTGGTTTGCAGATTGAGGATGCCTTTGTTAGCAAAGCTTTCGCACAGCTGACCGTTGTCGGCATTGATTGCAAACAGACGCCCGTCATTCACTGGAAGGATGATACGACGTGGACAATCAGACACGACATCTGGATTGGCATTATCAGCCGTTGCTTCGTGGTAAGAGACCCCACGACACGTTACGTGCTGGAATGAAGGATTGGTATCAAGTCGCGGATCGAATTTCCACTTCTGCTTACCGGTAGCCGCATCCAGCGCAAACAGTTGCTGGTGAGCGGTACACAGGTAAAGGGTGTCGCGGATTTTAATCGGAGTGACTTCGTTGGTGATTTCACCCGGATCAGTTGGGCGCTTCACGTCACCCGTCTGGAAGGTCCACGCTTCTTTAAGCTGAGCAACGTTTTTATCGTTGATCTGCTTTAATGGGGAGTAGCGCTGACCTTCCTGATTGCGGCCATATGCAGGCCAATCAGCATCAGGAATGGTGGAACTTGCGCTAGTTGTCACTTCATCGCTTTTCAGCGTGCCGTTGATTTCCTGCGGATCGTTAAATACTGCCCAGGCCAGTGCTACCACGGTAATCGCCAACACTGCGCCAAGTGCTGGAGCTGCACCTGTAGCAGGTAGAATCAGGTGACGATAAACAAACGGTAGCAGTAACCATACGCCGAAGAAGAAAAGTACGTCTAAACGTGGTGTTAACGCCCAGAAATCGAAACCGACTTCCCATACTGACCACGCCATAGTGCAAAGCAGTAATGCGGCATATAACCACAGTGCCAAAGCTTTGCGTTGCCAAAGTAACCATGCGGTGACAAGCATCACCACCCCTGCAATTGGGTAGTACCAGGAACCCCCAATTGCCACTAACCATATCCCGCCAATAAGTAAATACAGCCCGGTCAGTACTGCAAACAGGGTTGTTAAGGTTGCGATGACTCGCGAACCAGAGTTATTTGTTTCCACAATTATCACGCTCTTAAAAATTTGATAGCAACTCATTATAGTTATTAACAAGTGTGATATTCATCACATAAATGGCCTTTTTACTGATAGCGGATGAGAATGTATTTTGCTGTTATACTGCTGGCCTGAATATTTTGTATTGGTTTAAAATCAACCGATATCGAATGATTTATTTTTAAATCATATGGTTATAACTATGAAACATACTGTTGAAGTGATGATCCCCGAAGCGGAGATCAAAACCCGTATCGCTGAATTGGGTCGTGAGATCACTGAACATTATCGTGATAGCGGTAGTGATATGGTGCTGGTTGGCTTGCTGCGTGGCTCATTTATGTTCATGGCTGACTTGTGCCGTGAAGTACAAGTGCCTCACGAAGTCGATTTTATGACGGCATCGAGTTATGGCAGTGGCATGTCCACTACCCGCGATGTGAAAATCCTGAAAGACCTCGATGAAGATATTCGCGGCAAAGACGTGCTAATCGTCGAAGATATTATCGACTCTGGTAATACGCTGAGCAAAGTGCGCCAAATTCTGAGCCTGCGTGAACCAAAGTCACTGGCTATATGTACGCTGCTGGATAAACCAGAGCGTCGTGAAGTGGACGTTAACGTCGAGTGGGTAGGTTTCGCGATTCCTGACGAGTTCGTGGTGGGATACGGTATTGACTACGCTCAGCGTTATCGCCATCTGCCATACGTCGGTAAAGTGGTTCTGCTGGACGAGTAACTTGTCGAAAAACGCGACGCTTTAACTATCAAAAAGGGCCTAAAGGCCCTTTTTGCTATCTGTATTACTGAGTAGGTGTTCTATTCTTGTGGCCGCTATTGGAGTTTTGGAAATTCGAAATCCCGCTGCGGTAACCTTTCTCAAGTGATTCGCGGCTGGTGGCGGTGACTTCCAGGTCACGCAGGCGACCATCGTGAATACCATAAGCCCAACCGTGTACTGTGACTTTCTGGCCACGTTTCCACGCTGACTGCATAATGGTGGAATGGCCGAGGTTATAAACCTGCTCCATCACATTCAGTTCACAAAGCGCATCCAGCCGCTGCTCCGGTGGGAGTTCTCCCAGTAGCGAACTATGCTTGTACCAGATATCGCGGATGTGCAGTAACCAGTTGTTGATAAGCCCTAAATCTGGGTTTTCAACCGCCGCTTGTACACCACCGCATCCGTAATGACCGCAGATGATAATGTGTTCAACTTCAAGAACATCTACCGCGTACTGAACAACAGAAAGGCAATTTAAATCCGTATGAATTACCAAGTTTGCGACGTTACGGTGAACAAACAACTCGCCAGGCTCAAGGCCAGTCAGACGTTCAGCAGGAACGCGGCTATCAGAACAGCCAATCCACAAGAAGCGAGGTTTTTGGGCTTGAGATAAGCGTTCAAAAAAGCCCGGGTCTTCGTCCTCCATCAGTTTTGACCAGACCTGGTTATTGCTGATGAGGGTATCAATGTCTTTCATGGAGGTTAACAACCTGTAACGGAATAAGTGCGTTGAGGTAATATAGGGGAACTGAATAAATTTTAAAACTGCTATCCCCGTCATACTTCAAGTTGTACGGGAGTTGACTGCACCGCGAATCATATGGGGCATAACTTTTAGTATCGGACAAGGCAACCGTAAATAATGACAATTGCATTAGAGCTGGAACAGTTAACGAAAACCTATCCCGGCGGTGTACAAGCACTGCGTGGCATAGATCTTCGTGTTGAAGCAGGGGATTTTTACGCTCTGCTGGGGCCAAACGGCGCAGGAAAATCTACCACCATCGGTATTATCAGTTCATTGGTAAATAAAACCTCAGGTCGGGTTCGCGTGTTTGGTTACGACCTGCAAAAAGACATTGTTAACGCTAAACGCCAGCTTGGGCTGGTGCCGCAGGAATTTAACTTTAACCCGTTTGAAACTGTGCAACAGATTGTTGTTCATCAGGCTGGCTACTACGGCGTTGAGCGTAGCGAAGCCATCGCACGTAGCGAAAAGTACCTAAAACAGCTCGATCTGTGGGAAAAACGTAACGAACGTGCACGCATGTTGTCCGGTGGTATGAAGCGTCGTTTAATGATTGCCCGCGCGTTAATGCATGAACCCAAATTGCTGATTCTTGATGAACCCACAGCGGGCGTCGATATTGAACTGCGTCGCTCAATGTGGGGCTTCTTAAAGGACTTGAACGACAAAGGCACCACCATCATTTTGACCACTCACTATCTTGAAGAAGCAGAAATGCTGTGCCGTAACATCGGTATTATTCAAAATGGCGAGTTGGTCGAAAATACGTCAATGAAATCATTGCTCTCCAAACTTAAGTCAGAGACTTTTATCCTCGACTTAGCGCCGAAAAGCCCATTACCTCAGTTAGAGGGGTACCAGTACCGTTTGGTGGATACCTCGACTCTGGAAGTGGAAGTGTTACGTGAGCAGGGAATAAATAGCGTATTCAGCCAGTTAAGCTCCCAAGGGGTTCAGGTATTAAGTATGCGTAACAAAGCAAACCGTCTGGAAGAGCTGTTCGTCACGCTGGTCAATGGTCAGAAAGGAGATCAGGCATGATGAATCTCTATTGGGTGGCGTTAAAAAGTATCTGGACTAAAGAAATCCACCGTTTTACGCGTATCTGGATACAAACCCTGGTACCGCCTGTCATCACCATGACGTTGTATTTTATCATTTTCGGTAATTTGATCGGTTCGCAAATCGGCTCAATGCATGGTTTTACCTACATGCAATTCATCGTGCCGGGCTTGATCATGATGGCGGTGATTACCAATTCTTATGCCAATGTTGCCTCTTCATTCTTTAGCGCGAAGTTCCAGCGCAACATTGAAGAGCTGCTGGTGGCCCCGGTGCCTACGCATATTATTATCGCCGGTTATGTTGGCGGTGGTGTGGCGCGTGGCCTGTGTGTGGGGATTTTGGTCACTGCGGTGTCGCTCTTCTTTGTCCCGTTCCAGGTGCACTCCTGGCTGTTTGTGGCATTAACGCTCTTGTTGACCGCCATCCTGTTCTCGCTCGCCGGTTTGTTGAACGCAGTGTTCGCCAAGACGTTTGATGACATCAGCCTGATTCCCACTTTCGTACTGACACCACTGACTTATTTGGGCGGCGTGTTCTACTCATTAACGTTATTGCCACCGTTCTGGCAGGCCTTATCTCACCTGAACCCGGTTGTGTATATGATCAGCGGTTTCCGCTACGGTTTCTTAGGGATTAATGATGTGCCGTTGCTGTTTACCATTACGGTCTTGGTCGGCTTTATCGCCGCTTTCTACATTCTGTGTTGGTATCTGATTCAGCGTGGGCGTGGTTTACGGAGTTAATCTCGTTATCCTCCCCGAAAGGGGAGGTTAAATATCACCTTTCGTACCCACTTTTGATTAGTATCAGGGAGCCTATTTTATCCTCTGGCACACTGTCGCCCTGTTAATAGGAGAACGACATGTTAGGTTGGGTGATTGCCGGTCATGATGACTATGCTCAGGATATGCTGGATGCGATTGAGCGTCGTTTTGGCCCTCAGCCTCAGTGTTGCGCTGTGAATTACTGGAAAGGGCTGAGCACCAATATGCTGAGCCGTATGATGTGTGATGCACTGTATAATTGCGATTCTGGGGATGGTGTGGTCTTTCTGACCGATATAACCGGAGCCGCACCTTATCGCACCGCAGCATTAATGAGCCACCAACATCCCCATTGTGAAGTGATCTCCGGTGTTACGCTGCCAGTGTTGTTTGCTATGCGTAAGTTTCGCAGCACGTTGACCAGTGAAGAGTTCCGTGACTGTATCGTTGAGCAGGGCGGGGACGACATCACCAGCCTTTGGCATCAACAACAAAAAAATCCTCCCTTTGTCTTACTCCACCAATATTGATCTGAAAGGTTGGTATTGGGCGGGCATTTGTTAGAATGACCGCTTCTTTTCGTCCTTGAGACACTCAGTGCATTTATATCCGTTATGCTAACTCGCCTTATTTTTGCTGCTCTGATGCTGATTTGTGGCAGTAGTGCTAGTGCTAGCCTGCTCAGCAGCCACCATACTCCCGCGCAATACATGCAAACCATTGAAGATGCCGATATTTGGGCGCAGGTGGGAGATAAAGTTATCTCTGTCGGCACCATTGAGGAAGGGCAAATTCTGGCGGTAGTCCCGGTGGCGGCAGATTATTACGAGTTCAATTTTGGCTTTGGTACCGGCTTTATTGATAAAACTCATCTGGAGCCAGTGCAGGGGAAACAACGTGTTGAAGACCGTTTGGGTGATTTGCATAAGCCATTGAGTAACCAAAATCTGGTGACCTTCCGGGATGTTGTTGTGTATAACGCGCCAGACAGTGGTAGCGCCCCGTTTGGTACGCTAGCTAACAACTTACGTTATCCGATTATTGCCAGACTGAAAGACCGGCTCAACCAAACCTGGTATCAAATTCAAATGGGTAACCGCCTTGGGTATGTCAGTAGCCTTGATGCCCAGCAGGACAACGGCATTCCGGTACTCACCTATCACCATATTCTGCGTGACGAAGAGAACACGCGTTTCCGTCATACTTCTACCACTACGTCGGTTGTGGCATTCAACAACCAAATGACGTGGCTGCGGGATATGGGCTACACCACTCTGACGATGTATCAGCTCGAAGGTTATGTCCGTAATCGCATGAATATGCCTGCACGTGCAGTAGTGATTACTTTTGATGATGGGCTAAAGTCAGTTTATCGCTACGCTTATCCGATCCTCAAAGCGTATGGTTTCAAGGCGACCTCATTTACTATTTCGTCACGCATTAAAGCGCATCCACAACCCTGGAACCCGAAGTCACTGCAATTTATGAGTATCTCGGAATTGCAGGCCAGTCAGGATGTGTTTGATATTCAGTCACACACCCATTTCTTGCATCGCGTTGACGCTAACCGCCAGCCGACACTCTTACGCCGTACTTACCGCAATATCCTGCTCGACTTTGAACACTCAAGACGTGCGCTGTCGCAGTTTAATCCGCATGTTATTTTCCTTTCCTATCCGTTTGGCGGCTATAACGATAAAGCCGTGCAAGCGCTAAATGATGCGGGGTTCCATATGGCGGTGACCACGGTACAGGGGAAAGTGAAACCGGGAGATAACCCATTTTTGTTGAAACGAGTTTATGTATTACGCACTGACTCGTTAGAAACGATGTCGAGGCTGATTACCAACGAGCCGAAATCGTGAGATAAAAAAAGGCCTGCTTGAAAAAGCAGGCCTTTTTAATTCGACGCTGAGGGGGTCAGGCAACCTGAACCGGTACGGCTTTCGCCAGGCGTTTCATTTCGTTATCGCCATCAAAATAAGCTACTTTCGGCTGCCAGCTACGTGCTTGCTCATCCGGCATCGTCACATAAGTTGCGATAATGAGAATGTCGCCTTCATCGGCACAATGCGCCGCAGCGCCGTTGACCGAAATAATTCTCGAACCCCGTTCGCCAGCGATTGCGTAAGTAGAAAAACGCTTACCGTTGGTGACGTTATAAATATCAATGGCTTCATATTCCAGAATGCCAGCCGCCTCAAGGAAGTCCTGATCGATGGCGCAGGAGCCTTCATAGTGCAAATCCGCCTGCGTCACTTTGACACGGTGAAGTTTGCCTTGCAGCATGGTGCGTATCATAGCTTAAACCTTCGTCACTATTGGGTTACGTAAACGACAAGCTCAGTGCTTGCCGTCGGAAGTTAGTCGGGCAGTATTGCCCGATTTTGCCAGGCTGTCTACTGTGTCAGTTTGACCTGAATATTATCAATTAAACGCGCCTGACCAAGCCATGCCGCCATCAGCACCACTGCACTTTTGCTTTCAACATTCAGTTCTAACAATGTATCCGCATCGCGGATTTGCAGGTCATCTGAACGGAAGCCTTTTTCATTTAGCTCAGTCGCAGCGATAGCCAACATTTCTTCGGTATCACGCTCGCCGGCACGCAGTTTGTCCGCCAGAGACTGCATCACTTTATGCAAGCCCGGTGCGATTTTGCGTTGCTCTGCATTCAAATAGCCGTTGCGGGAACTCAGCGCCAGGCCATCTTTTGCGCGCACCGTTGGCACACCAATGATCTCAATGTCATAACCCATGTCTGCAACCATTTTGCGAATTAACGCGAGTTGCTGGAAATCCTTCTCACCAAAACAGGCGATGTCAGGTTGAACCATGTTAAACAGTTTGCTGACAATGGTAGAAACGCCACGGAAATGCCCAGGGCGGCTTGCACCTTCGAGCATTGTTGAAAGCCCTGGAACTTCAACGAAAGTCTGTGAATCCAGGCCTTTCGGGAAAATGTCGCCAGGTGCAGGCGCAAACACCAGATCCACTTTGCGGTGATTAAGTTTTTCGCAATCTTCCTGCAAGGTACGTGGGTAGCGCGTTAAGTCATCCGGGCGATCAAATTGCATCGGATTCACAAAAATGGTGGTTATCACCACATCGGCGCGGCTTTTCGCCTCGTCGACCAGCTTCATATGTCCGTCATGCAGGTTTCCCATAGTCGGGACCAGCGCAATACGCTTGCCTTCCTGGCGCCAACGGCGGATCTGCTGACGCAGCAGCGGTATCGTTTCGATAATCAACACAACCCTTCTCCTGTCAGTGGAAACTATGTTCTTCAGCTGGGTAGGTACCGGACTCAACCTCGTTGATGTACTGGCGCACCGCAGCTCGCATGTCACCGGTTCCTGTGAGGAAGTTTTTCGCAAATTTTGGAATATGACCACCGGTAATGCCGAACGCATCATGCATCACCAGAATCTGACCATCAGTGACATTGCCAGCCCCGATACCAATAACCGGGATTGCCAGTGCGTCAGTAACGCGTTTTGCCAGCGCAACGGGTACGCATTCCAGCACTAACAGTTGTGCACCCGCGGCTTCCAACGCCTTGGCATCATCAAGCAGCGTTTGTGCAGCAACTTCATCGCGACCCTGGATTTTATAACCGCCGAAAATATTCACCGACTGCGGTGTTAAGCCCAAATGCCCACAGACTGGAACTGCACGTTCGGTGAGCATTTTAATGGTATCAACCAGCCAGCGACCCCCTTCGACTTTGACCATATTCGCACCCGCACGCATCACTTCTGCCGAGTTGGCAAAGGTTTGCTCTGGGGTGGCGTATGCCATGAACGGTAAGTCAGCCAGCAACAGGCAATTTGGTGCGCCTCGACGCACTGCGCGGGTATGGTAAACAATATCTTCTACGGTTACCGGCAGTGTGGAGTCATGGCCTTGAACGGTCATCCCTAATGAATCGCCAACCAGCATCACACCAATGCCTTCCTCGGCAAACAGTTTTGCAAAGCTGAAGTCATAAGCCGTGATGGTGGCGAACTTGCGTTGAGCCTGTTTCCATTGGCGCAACTGAGACATAGTGATTGGTTTCATGGCAGTCCCTGGGAATTAAGGGTGGGGAGTGAAATCTAAATACTCTTCAACTTTCATGTTGCAGGGTATAACAAGTAAAACACGTCCGTGGTTACCAAAAAGAGATCCCATCCTGGGAGAGATTATCTAAAACGTTAGCGACTGGCTGGCCGTCTGGGAATGCGCAATCAGGTGCGATTTCCAGCAACGGAACCAACATGAACGCACGATTTTTCATATCGTAATGCGGCACGGTAAGCGTTGGCGTGGCAACAGTCAGAGTACCGAACAGCATAATGTCGAGATCAAGTGTGCGTGGCCCCCAGCGCTCGGCTTTGCGCACCCGGCCGTGTTCCAACTCAATACGTTGAGTATGGGCCAGCAAGCCTTCCGCAGACAGTTCAGTTTCCAGTGCGACAGCAGCATTGAGGTAATCAGGTTGGTCTTGCGGGCCGAGTGGCTTCGTTCTGTAGAAAGAGGAGATTGCAACCACCCGGCTTCCCGGAATGGTTGCAATGGCGTCCAGCGCTTGAGTCACTTGCTCAAGCGGGAGTGCCTGGTTGCTGCCAAGGGCGATATACGCCAGTGTCATGCACTTCCTCCGCTACGTTTACGCGGGCGACGATGACGGCGGCGTACCGTGGGTTCATCACCTAACACATCAAGCATATCTTTTTGTGCCGGTGGAGCTGCCACCTGGAATTCACCCCACCATTTGGTCAGGCGTTGTAATTCCTGGTTGTTTTCCACTTCGGCACGCAGCGCCAGTAAATCATAAGCGGCACGGAACTTAGGATGCTCCATCAGCTTCCATGCGCGTTTGCCCTGGCGGCGCGACAGACGAAGCTGCAAGCCCCAGATGTCACGTACCAGAGTGGTGATTCGTTTTGGAATAGCCAGCGCACGGCAGGCTTCATCCAGCACTTCGTTCATCGCTAATGCGAAGGCGTCCATATAGGCAAGCCCGCTTTCCTGAGTCAGCTTTTGAGCCATCTCCAGTTGCGGATACCAGAAAATGGCGGAGAACAAGAAGGCCGGATTAACACGCATATCGTTATGAATGCGGGTATCGGTATTCTTCAGCACCTGAGCGATCATGCGCTCCATTGGGCTGTCACCCTGCTCGGTAAAGTAGCGGGTGATGGTCGGGAATAACGGCTGGAATAGCTGATATTCACGCAGTAATTCATACGTATCGTAGCCGTGGCCGGTTTGCAGAAGCTTCAGCGACTCTTCAAACAAGCGGGCTGGCGGGACGTCATTAATCAACGTCGCTAAGCGCGGAATAGGTTCACCTGTTTCCGGGCTAATCGTCATATTCAGCTTCGCGGCAAAACGCACCGCACGCAACATGCGTACTGGGTCTTCGCGATAACGTGTTTCAGGGTCGCCAATCAGACGGACGACGCCATTGTGTAAATCACGCAGGCCACCGACATAATCACGAATTGAGAAATCAGCCACGCTGTAATAGAGACTGTTGATAGTGAAATCGCGGCGCTGAGCATCTTCTTCGATAGAACCAAAGATGTTATCGCGCAGCAACATGCCATTCTCACCGGTCTGTGAAGTCAGTTTGTCAGACTTTTGCTCTTCGTGGTGACCACGGAAAGTAGCAACTTCGATGATTTCCGGCCCAAACATCACATGTGCCAGGCGGAAGCGACGGCCAACCAGACGGCAGTTGCGGAACAATTTACGCACCTGATCTGGCGTTGCGCTGGTGGTGACATCAAAGTCTTTCGGCTGTTTGCCAAGCAACAGGTCACGGACACCGCCGCCCACGAGGTAAGCCTCGAAGCCCGCTTTGTTCAGACGATAGAGTACCTTGAGGGCATTTTCACTGATATCTTTGCGGGACAGAGCGTGCTGGTCACGCGGAATAACCGTGATTTGCGGGAGATCTTCACTCTCCTCGACCACGACGTCATCGCGGTTAAGCACCTTGCGGCAAAAATTAGCGACTCGGGTAAAAATAGTACACCTCGGCAGTGTCAATCATAGGGACAAAAAAAACAGCGGCTAATCATAGCTCAGTGCGTGGCATTTGAGAATGACGTATTCACGAAGTGCCTGGCACAACATCCAGCAGCGACCAATTTTTCACCGCCAGATTGAGTAGCTCACTGAGCGTTAAATCTTGCCAGCCAGCAATTTCTGGTTGGTTCAAAAACGCCAGTGCTGCATGAATAACCGGACGTGGATCGCCCTGTGGTAGGGCTGGCGCGTGATTCTGCTTAGATAACTTGGCACCATTCTCGTTGAGCACCAATGGCAAATGAACGTAATCAGGTACCGTCCAGCCAAACTGTTGATACAGCGAAATTTGCCGCACCGTAGGTTCAATTAAATCTGCACCGCGCACAATTTCACTCACGCCCTGAAAATTATCGTCCACAACTACAGCAAGATTATAGGCAAATAACCCGTCCCGGCGGTGAACGATGAAATCTTCACGGGCCAGTTTTTCATCGGCAATTAACTTTCCGTGCAGTTTATCGGCAAAACTTAATACCGGATGATTTTGTACAAAACGTAACGCAGCATTCTCTGGGCCGTGATTCAGCGTGCGGCAATGGCCGTCGTAATAACCGCCAATTTGCTGAATGCGGCTGCGGGTACAGGTGCAGTAATAACTCAAACCTTGTTGGTGCAAGAAGGAAAGTGCTTCTCGATAGGCTTCATGTCGTTGGGATTGCCACAAAACCTCACCATCCCAGAGCAGTCCATAATGTTCTAATTGCTGCAATATCGTCGTGGCAGCACCAGGGACTTCACGAGGCGGATCGATATCTTCAATGCGAACCAGCCATTGCCCCTGCTGTGCGCGTGCTTGTAGATAACTGCCAAGTGCAGCAATAAGTGAACCGAAATGGAGTTCACCTGAAGGTGAGGGGGCAAAACGTCCAATATAGCGAGATAGGGTCATCAGTATTGTGACAAGCTAGAAATGAATAAGGCGGGAGAGTCTCCCGCCTTTGAAAGCATACCCGTCATACTTCAAGTTGCAGGTGCGTTGGCGGCACCCGTTTGCCCCCGTCACATAGCTCTCTATGCTCCTGGGGACTTACGGTCTGGTCGCCTTCCTGCAACTCGAATTATTTTGGGTACGTGGTGAAATTGCGGGCTGTTAGCCAGCCATTTGTTTTTCGCGAATTTCTGCCAACGTTTTACAGTCAATACACAAATCAGCTGTCGGGCGAGCTTCGAGACGGCGGATGCCGATTTCAACACCGCAGGATTCGCAGAAACCGAAATCTTCGTCTTCTACTTTCTTGAGGGTCTTCTCGATTTTCTTGATCAGTTTACGTTCCCTGTCACGGTTACGCAGTTCGAGGCTGAATTCTTCTTCCTGGGCTGCACGGTCAACCGGATCCGGGAAGTTTGCTGCTTCATCCTGCATATGCGTTACCGTGCGATCAACTTCATCCATAAGTTGGCTACGCCAGGCTTCAAGAATACGCTTGAAGTGCGACAGCTGGGCTTCGTTCATATACTCTTCGCCCGCTTTCTCCTGATATGGCTCCACCCCAGCGATGGCGAGGATACTCAGGGACGATGTTTTACGCTTTTGCCCTTCTTGCATGTTGTTTCTCCTTAACACGCACTATCGGTCCCCTGGTTGGGGGAAAATCAGGCCGCTATAAATAGCAGATGCTTTTCAGGATGGCAATTATATAAATTCCTCTCTTGACAAGCCTGTGAAGAAAAGCGTATTTACGCGAGCCGCCAGCACACAAAATAGACGAACGTTTATCCCCATTATCTTTCAAGTTGCAGGTGCGTTAGCTGCTATCGCTCACCCGAATCACTTACTTGATTAAGCTCATCGGGATTCGTTCTTTTGCTGCCTTCCTGCCCCTTGAAATCTATTGGGTATATTCAAGATAAAATGACAGGTAACGGCGAAATTAGAGTTACCCCACTTGTAGAAAGTTCAGCCTTGTAGGCGAGAAGTTCTACTCCGCACTGTTGCGCCTCGGATAACAACTGCGCATATTTTGCATCGATGTGGCGTGCCGGGGAGACTTGAGTAATAGCCGAATGTAGCACTGCAAACAGCAGCACCGCGCGTTCACCCTGCAAAACCACGTTCATCAATTCTCGCAAATGCTTCTGGCCTCGCAGGCTCACAGCATCTGGGAAATAGCCACAATTTTGTTGTGATAACGTGACTGATTTTACTTCAATATAGCAGTTAACCTTACAATCTGCTTGCAACATAAAATCAATACGGCTGCGTTCTGCACCGTACTTTACTTCACTTTTAATTATGCTGTAACCCGTTAATTCAGCAATGGTTTCATTCGTTAAAGCTTCTTTGGCAACCGTGTTGGCGCGTAGTGTATTTACACAGATAAACTCGCCATTTTGCGTCTGTGTGATTTCCCAAGTGTGAGGATATTTACGCGTCGGATTATCTGAGGTGGAATACCAAACTGTGTCGCCAGGCGTTGCACAGCCGGTCATGGCGCCGGTATTCGGACAATGAAGCGTGAGTTCTTCGCCGGAAAGCGTGACCACATCGGCCAGAAAGCGTTTATAACGTTTGATCAGGGTGGCTTGCTGCAATGGGGGGCTAAATTCCATTCATTCTTCCTTTACCCGTCATATTTCAAGTTGTTGGTGTGTTGGCTTCTCGCCTGCCAACAACTCGAATTATTTAGGATGTATTATTTAATGACCAGCGCTGCAACGGCTGGTAACGCGTTCGCCCTTGTTTGAAAACAGACTCATACAATACAAATTCTTCTACCTGATATTGCCAGCGGAAATTGGGAGGCGGGATTGAAACTGCACGCGCTGTATTGCGATAAATCGTGATATGTGGATGAAAAGGCTGAGGACTTTGGTAACAGCCGCTGCGAGCCGCCTGAGAGCGTAACATGTTTGCCAACTGAATGAGTCCTAAAGGTGCATGGCGTGGACCCATCCACACGACATTCGATCGCAGCCATTGCCCTGCATCATCAATCGTCAGGGTAAAGCCGCGCTGGCGGATCCGCCCAGCTAATTGGCTGAGCGCCTTTTGCTTTTCCACGCTGATGTCACCCAAAAAGGCGAGCGTGAGATGCAGGTTGGCGGCGGCAATCGGACGCCCGGTATCTTCAGGAAACTGTGTGGCACGCCACTGGATAATCTGTTGTTGCACATCATCAGGGAGTTCGAGGGCAAAGAACAGACGGCGAGTTTCAGCCATGGTGGTCTCTCGGTAATAGATTGCTACAATAGCGAACTTCGCATCATACCTTTTTGGAGCCATTTGTGTCGTCATTACCGGTCGCCGCAGTGCTACCTGATATTCTTCACGCTTTGCAAAATGCACCGCAAGTTTTACTGAGTGCGCCAACGGGTGCCGGTAAATCGACCTGGCTGCCGTTGCAGATTTTGCAGCAGGCTAACTTAGGTGGGCGCATTCTGCTTCTTGAACCGCGTCGCCTGGCGGCACGTAATGTTGCACAACGTCTGGCGGAATTACTGGGTGAAAAACCAGGTAAAACAGTAGGTTACCGTATGCGTGCCGAAACCTGCGTGGGGCCAAAAACACAGCTCGAAGTCATTACCGAGGGCATTCTGACGCGAATGATCCAGAATGATCCAGAGCTTGAAGGTGTGGCTCTGGTGATCCTTGATGAATTTCATGAACGGAGTTTGCAAGCTGACCTCGCGTTAGCGTTGTTGCTCGATGTGCAGCAGGGCTTACGCGACGATCTCAAACTTCTGATTATGTCTGCAACACTGGATAACCCGCGCCTGCAACAGTGTTTGCCCAACGCGCCAGTGGTCACCTCTGAAGGGCGGGCGTTTCCTGTTGAGCGCCGCTACACCCTGCTTTCCACACATCTTCGTTTTGATGAGGCGGTGGCTATTGTGGTGGCAAACTTGCTGCGGGAAGAATCGGGGTCGCTGCTGCTGTTTTTACCCGGTGTCGCTGAAATCCAACGCGTTTTTCAGCAGTTACAAGAGCGAGTCGCAAGCGACGTGCAGCTTTGCCCGTTATACGGTGCACTGCCTTTAAACGAGCAGCGCAAAGCGATTTTGCCTGCGGCAAACGGTATGCGCAAAGTGGTGCTGGCGACTAACATTGCCGAAACCAGTCTCACCATCGAAGGCATCCGCCTGGTGGTGGATACTGCCCTTGAACGAGTGGCGCGTTTTGATGTTCGCACTGGATTGACGCGGCTTATCACCCAACGTATCAGCCAGGCATCGATGATTCAGCGGGCTGGGCGAGCAGGGCGACTGGAACCGGGTATTTGCCTGCACTTAACCAGTGCCGAGCAAGCAGAACGCGCGGCCACCCAAAGCGAACCGGAAATACTGCAAAGTGATCTTTCCGGCCTGTTGCTCGATTTGCTGCAATGGGGCTGCCAGGATCCGCATCAACTGACCTGGCTTGATACTCCTCCCACCGCCAATCTTGCCGCCGCACGGACATTATTACGCCAGCTCAATGCACTAGACGCGCAAAACAGGCTCACGCCAGTCGGCCAGCAGATGGCCAATTTGGGTAACGAACCCCGCCTCGCGGCGATGTTGGTCAATGCTAAAACCGCCGATGAACAAGTCACCGCAGCACGACTGGTCGCCATTCTGGAAGAACCGCCCCGCGGTCAGGACAGTGATTTGCGAAATGCGTTTAGTCGTCGGCAGGAAAATTGGCAGCAGCGGAGTTCACAGTTATTAAAGCGGCTGAATAATCGTGGTGGTAGTGTGGATTTGACTCTTGCCGCCCCGTTACTGGCTCACGCTTTTCCCGATCGTATCGCCCGACGTCGTGGCCTGGATGGCCGTTATCAATTAGCGAACGGTATGGGGGCGATGCTCAATCAGGACGATCCTTTAACGCGTTATGAATGGCTATTAGCGCCTTTATTACTGCAGGGGAGTCATACTCCTGATGCGCGTATCTTGCAGGCCATTCCGCTGGAGATCGACGCGCTGACGGCGCAGTGCCCATCGTTATTAAACCAAAACGACTCTATTGAATGGGATGAAACCCAGGGCACCTTGAAAGCTTTTCGTCGTACGCAGATTGGCAAACTGGTCGTTAAGGTTCAGCCGCTGGCGAAACCTTCCGAAGAAGAGTTGCATCAAGCGATGCTTAACGGCATTCGCGAAAAAGGCCTGGCGGTACTGAACTGGTCATCCCATGCGCAACAATATCGTTTACGCCTGGCATGTGCGGCAAAATGGTTGCCGGAACTTGCCTGGCCTGATGTTTCGGATGATGCTTTGCTGCGCGATTTAGACCGCTGGTTATTACCTGAACTGCATGGTGTACACTCGTGGCGTGCGCTAAGAAACATTGATGTCACACGTGCGTTACACAATCTACTCGACTGGAACACACGCGTTCGTCTGGATAGTGCGTTGCCAACTCATTACACTGTGCCAACAGGAAGCCAGATAGCCATTCGCTATGATGATGAAAATCCCCCAATTCTTGCCGTTCGTATGCAAGAAATGTTTGGTGAAGCGAGAACGCCAGTGATTGCCGAAGGCCGTGTGCCTCTGGTTCTGGAACTGCTCTCCCCGGCACAGCGCCCACTGCAGATAACGCGTGATTTAACCGCTTTCTGGAATGGAGCCTATCGGGAAGTGCAAAAAGAGATGAAAGGACGTTATCCAAAACACGTCTGGCCGGACTCGCCAGCAGATGCGCTGCCCACGCGGCGGACTAAAAAGTACCAATGACTTTGAGAGATTTCCTCTTCCGTCTTTTATAGAGGAAAGGAAAATCAGGCCTTGCGCCTTTTTTTGGTGGAGATAGCAATGGCGGGGAATGACCGCGAACCGATTGGACGTAAAGGTAGACCTTCACGTCCTGTAAAAGAGAAAGTAAGCCGCCGTCGAGTCCGCGAAGAGGAATACGACGCGGATTACGATGATGATTATGACGACGAGGAACCGATGCCGCCACGCAAAGGAAAAGGCAGCGGCAATGGCCGTCCGCCAAGTAAAAAGCGCCGCTGGTTGTGGTTCTTCGTAAAACTGTTTGTTGTCTTCTTCGTGCTGTTCGTGATTTACGGTGTCTATCTTGACCAGAAGATCCGCGCGCGTATTGATGGCAAAGTCTGGCAGTTGCCGGCAGCCGTATATGGCCGCATGGTGAACCTTGAACCCGACATGCCGTACAGCAAAAAAGAGATGGTCAACCTGCTGGAGGCCACGCAGTACCGTCAGGTAACGAAGATGACGCGTCCTGGTGAATTTACGGTGCAGGGCAACAGCATTGAGATGATCCGTCGTCCGTTTGATTTCCCTGACAGCAAAGAAGGGCAGATCCGCGCACGTCTGATTTTTGATGGCGACCATCTGGAATCGATCCAGAACATGGACAGCAACCGCAGCTTCGGTTTCTTCCGCCTGGATCCACGCTTGATAACCATGTTGTCTTCGCCAAATGGTGAGCAGCGTCTATTCGTCCCACGCACCGGCTTCCCGGATTTGTTGGTTGATACGCTCATTGCCACCGAAGACCGCCATTTCTATGAACACGATGGGATCAGTTTCTACTCCATCGGTCGTGCGATGCTGGCGAACTTAACCGCGGGTCGCACCGTGCAGGGCGCAAGTACGCTGACTCAACAGTTGGTGAAAAACCTGTTCCTGTCGAGCGAACGTTCATACTGGCGTAAAGCGAACGAAGCCTACATGGCGCTGATTATGGACGCCCGCTACGGCAAAGATCGTATCCTTGAGTTGTATCTGAACGAGGTGTACCTCGGCCAGAGTGGGGATAACGAAATTCGCGGCTTCCCACTGGCGAGCCTGTACTACTTTGGCCGCCCGGTTGAAGAACTGAGCCTTGACCAGCAAGCGTTGCTGGTGGGCATGGTGAAAGGTGCGTCGATTTACAACCCATGGCGCAACCCTAAACTGGCGCTGGAACGTCGTAACCTTGTGCTGCGCTTGTTGCAAGAGCAGAACGTGATCGACCAGGAGCTTTACGACATGCTGAGCGCACGCCCTCTGAGTGTGCAACCGCGTGGTGGTGTCATTTCACCACAGCCTGCGTTTATGCAAATGGTGCGTAACGAGCTTCAGACTAAGCTTGGCGACAAAGTTAAAGACTTGTCTGGTGTGAAGATCTTCACCACTTTTGACTCCGTTTCCCAGGACGCGGCAGAAAAAGCGGTAAGCGAAGGCGTTCCCGTTCTACGCGCCTCTCGTAAGCTGAAAGATCTTGAAGCGGCAATGGTCATTGTTGACCGTTCAACCGGCGAAGTTCGTGCGATGGTTGGTGGGGCGGAAACGCAATATGCTGGCTTTAACCGTGCGATGCAGGCTCGTCGTTCTATCGGTTCTCTGGCAAAACCTGCAACCTATCTGACGGCGTTAAGTCAACCCGATGCCTATCGTCTGAATACCTGGATTGCCGATGCACCCATTGCCCTGAAGCAGCCAAATGGCCAAGTTTGGTCGCCACAAAACGACGATCATCGCTACAGCGGCCAAGTGATGCTAGTTGATGCGTTAACGCGTTCGATGAACGTACCAACGGTCAACTTGGGTATGGCGCTTGCCCTGCCAGCGGTTACCGATACCTGGATTAAACTCGGTGTGCCAAAAGAGCAGTTGCATCCGGTTCCGGCTATGTTGCTGGGCGCACTGAACCTAACGCCAATTGAAGTGGCTCAGGCATTCCAGACCATTGCCAGCGGCGGTAACCGGGCAACGCTTTCTGCCTTGCGTTCGGTGATTGCTGAAGACGGTACGGTGTTGTATCAAAGCTTCCCGCAGGCGGAACAGGCCGTTCCTCCACAGGCGGCTTACATGACGCTGTACACCAT
>NZ_DATERI010000028.1:0-9705 GCF_035271705.1 Buttiauxella sp. | reverse complement strand
ACTCATGTGCGTCCCAAAGTAGTCGGCTATCCAGCCATTCGACTGCAAGAATAGTTAAAATAACCGCCGCGCCAAAATAAAACGCGGCCGGTCCCATAGTGAATGCCAATAACTGATCTCGATTAACCAGCGACATCGTGAGCGAAATAACAAACAGATCGAGGATCGACCAGCGGCCAATCCAGGTAATAAAGCGTAGCAATAAAATGCGTGTTCTAAGCCCTCGCTCGCATTTGAAATGAATGCTTATTAACAATGAAATCAGTACGATAATTTTGGTAAAGGGCACCAGGATACTGGCAATGAAAACCACCGCAGCCACGGCGACATTACTCTCTGCCAGGGAAATAATACCTGAAAAAATAGTATCTTCCTGACGCGAGCCATTGACGTAAAGAATTGAAATCGGCAACAAGTTGGCTGGCAGCAATAAAATTAACGAGCCGATTAATGCCGCCCAGGATTTTTGCAGGCTGTGGCGACGGCGAACTCTGAGTGGCACATGGCAACGTGGGCAGCGCCCGCGTTTATCCGGCACGCCAGTGAAATTGCAGCCGAGGCACACGCGCAGTTGCGCATTCCATGCGTGGGAAGGGCGTTGTGGGTAGAACCGTGACCACAGTTGCTCTACGTTCAAATGGATTAGGGTTAATAAACTCAAGATGACGAGAGCGATAAACGCCACTAAACCTAAACCGGGCTGGATGAAGGCGAATTCTCTAACTTTGATGCAGGCCACGCCAATGCCAACCAGATAAATATCGAGCATCACCCATTCTTTGAGCTTCTCCAGCATCAGTAAAACCGGGCGTAAATTCATCCCAAGAATATTACCGAAATAGAGATAGATAATACCCACGACCAGCGTGGCGGGAGCGCCAACGGCACAAAACATCACTATTGCCGCCGTCAGAGGACTGCCCTGACGGGTCATTTGCCAGATACCCTGAAACAGGTTGGCATCGATACCCGCACCTAATAAATAAACCCGGACCAGTGGCTCTGAAAAGGCAACAGGCATCAGTAACAGCATGGCAACTGCCATGGCCGCCAGACGTGTTAGTGACCAATCGCGGCCATGGAACACTTTAGCGTCACAACGCGGGCAATACGCGCTTTGCGACGATTTAACCAACGGTAACGAGAAAAGTGTATCGCATTGGGGGCAACGCTGATAACGTGCCTGCGGTACAGCATGGCTAATGGCGTGTATTTTCATGTTTCATCGTATGCAGGGAATACCGTTGACGCATTGGGATATCTCATCGGGAAATTAAATATTCGTTAAGCGTATATTAATTCATGGGATGATACACCTTGTGGCATAACGCATTTAATGCTTATTTTACTATGCTATGCAGTTGAGTAAGACAACACACTATGGTTAATCAATGAACAAAGAACAATTTTACGCGGACCTAAACCGCGATTTCAGTGCGTTAATGGCAGGTGAAACAAGTTTTTTGGCAACGTTGGCAAATACCAGCGCATTGCTGTTTGAACGTCTTGAAGGCGTTAACTGGGCAGGGTTCTATTTACTGGAGGGAGAGACGCTGGTTTTAGGACCTTTCCAGGGCAAAATTGCCTGCGTGCGCATTCCGGTAGGTAAAGGCGTATGTGGCACAGCGGTATCCACCAAAAGCATTCAGCGCGTCGAAGATGTGCATGCTTTTGATGGTCATATTGCCTGTGACGCTGCCAGCAACTCCGAAATTGTTCTGCCGTTAACCGTAAACGGCGAGCTTATTGGGGTTCTGGACATTGATAGCACTGAGTTTGGTCGTTTTACAGCTGAAGACGAACTGGGCTTATCTCAACTGGTAACGCAGCTTTCGCTGACGCTTGCCGACACGGATTTTAAAAAATTCTTCACTCGATAGCATGATAAACAACGGATAACGTGGCATTTGCTGATAGCGTCATTATAATGTCGCCTGTTCATGCCTGCGGATTGTTGGCAACTCCGTTGTAATCAGGAAATTTCATGGAAAATCAACCTAAGTTGAATAGTAGCAAAGAAGTCATCGCCTTTTTGGCAGAGCGTTTCCCACAGTGCTTTAGCGCTGAAGGTGAAGCCCGCCCCCTGAAGATTGGTATCTTCCAGGATTTAGTCGCGCGCGTTGAAGGGGAGATGAGCCTCAGTAAAACTCAACTTCGTTCCGCGTTACGTCTTTATACTTCAAGCTGGCGTTACCTGTACGGTATTAAAGTCGGCGCGACCCGTGTTGATCTCGACGGAAACCCATGTGGTGAACTCGATGAGCAACACGTTGAGCATGCTCGTAAGCAGCTTGAAGAAGCAAAAGCTCGCGTTCAGGCCCAGCGTGCAGAACAGCAAGCGAAAAAACGCGAAGCGGCTATTGCTAACGGTGAAACCGTTGCAGATAAGCCTCGTCGCGATCGCAAGCCACGTCCAGCACCGCGTCGTCCAGAGACTACAGAACGTAAACCACGTGCAGAAAAACCGGCTCCTCAGGCTCCGCGTGAAGAAAAACGCACTCCGGTTACGGACATTTCTGCTTTGCAGGTGGGTCAGGCAATCAAAGTCAAAGCGGGTAATAACGCGATGGATGCCACCGTACTGGAAATTACCAAAGATGGCGTACGTGTACAGCTAACTTCTGGTATGGCAATGATCGTACGCGCAGAACACTTGCAGTTCTGAAACGGAGGCCAGACCCGGGCATGAACAAACTCTTTAAGCGTACGGCTGTCGCTAGTCTGTTGTTTCTTGCAGGTAGTGCTCTGGCCGTCGAAAATATCACGCAGGCTTCTCAAATCCCGCAGTTAAAGGAAGAGACACAGCATGCTACGGTGAGCGAGCGTGTTACGTCTCGCTTCACTCGTTCGCATTACCGTCAGTTTGACCTGAATGAAGATTTTTCCGCAAAAATTTACGATCGCTATCTAAACCTTCTCGACTATAGCCACAACGTGCTGCTTGCCAGTGATGTTGAGCAGTTTGTGTCGCGGAAAAAACAGATCGGCGATGAATTGCGCACCGGCAAACTGGATGTGTTTTACGATCTCTATAATCTGGCCCAGAAGCGCCGTTTTGAACGCTATCAATACGCGTTGAAGGTGCTGGAAAAGCCGATGGATTTCACCGGCAATGACACCTTCAATGTGGATCGCAGCAAATCGCCGTGGCCTGCAAACGTTGCAGAGTTAAACACTCAGTGGGACAGCAAAGTTAAGTTTGACGAATTGAGCTTGAAGCTGACCGGTAAAACCGATCAGGAAATTCGTGAAACGCTGACTAAGCGCTACCAGTTTGCGATTCGTCGACTGGCGCAGTCCAACAGCGAAGATGTTTTCTCTCTGGCAATGACCGCGTTTGCGCACGAA
This sequence comes from Buttiauxella sp., assembly GCF_035271705.1. Classification (GTDB taxonomy): domain Bacteria; phylum Pseudomonadota; class Gammaproteobacteria; order Enterobacterales; family Enterobacteriaceae; genus Buttiauxella. The sequence continues at coordinate 6,357 of NZ_DATERI010000028.1, read as the reverse complement.
ATCGATCCACATACCAACTATTTGTCTCCACGCAATACCGAGCAATTCAATACTGAAATGAGTCTATCTCTGGAAGGTATTGGTGCGGTGCTGCAAATGGATGATGACTACACGGTGATCAATTCAATGGTTGCGGGTGGTCCGGCAGCGAAAAGCAAAGCGATTACCGTGGGTGATCGTATTGTTGGTGTCGGCCAAACGGGCAAAGCCATGGTTGATGTGATTGGCTGGCGTCTTGATGATGTGGTTGCGTTGATCAAAGGGCCAAAAGGCAGCAAGGTTCGCCTGGAAGTCTTACCTGCGGGCAAAGGGACTAAAACACGCACCGTTACGTTAACGCGTGAACGTATTCGTCTTGAAGATCGTGCGGTTAAACTCACCATTAAAACGGTCGGCAAAGATAAAGTCGGCGTACTGGATATTCCAGGCTTCTATGTTGGTTTGACGGATGACGTCAAAGTCCAGTTGCAGAAGATGGAAAAACAGAACGTGAAGAGCGTGATCATCGATTTGCGTTCTAACGGTGGTGGGGCATTGACCGAAGCCGTGTCACTTTCTGGTCTGTTTATTCCAGGTGGCCCAGTGGTTCAGGTTCGCGATAACAACGGTAAAGTGCGTGAAGACAGCGATGCCGATGGTGTTGTGTATTTTAAAGGCCCGCTGGTTGTCATGGTTGACCGTTTCAGTGCTTCCGCGTCTGAGATTTTCGCCGCAGCGATGCAGGATTATGGCCGTGCGCTGATTGTCGGTGAACCGACCTTTGGTAAAGGTACTGTTCAGCAATATCGTTCACTGAACCGCATCTATGACCAGATGCTGCGCCCTGAGTGGCCTGCATTAGGTTCTGTGCAATACACCATCCAGAAGTTCTACCGCATTAACGGCGGCAGTACTCAGCGTAAAGGTGTTACGCCAGATGTCATGATGCCAACCGGCACTGAAGAGACCGAAACTGGCGAGAAGTTCGAAGATAATGCACTCCCATGGGATAGCATTAACGCCGCAACTTACGTCAAGTCAGGTGATCTGACTCCGTTTGAGCCTCAGTTGCTTAAACTGCACCAGGACAGAATTGCAGCCGATCCTGAGTTCCAGTACATCATGAAGGACATTGCTCGCTTCAATGCCCTGAAAGAGAAGCGTAATATTGTCTCTCTGAATCTTGCTCAACGTGAGAAAGAAAACCAGGAAGACGATGCGACGCGCCTGGCTCGTATCAACGATCGCTACAAACGAGAAGGTAAAGCTCCGTTGAAGAAACTGGAGGATTTACCGAAGGATTACCAGGAACCCGATCCTTATCTCGATGAAACGGTTCATATCGCCCTGGACCTTGCAAAGGTTCAGCAAGATAAACCCGTCGAGCAACCGGCTCCTGCTCAGTAACTCCCCAACAGGCACAAATTTTTGTGCCTGTTTTTTTGACCTCTATCTCGCTGCGTAAACCTACCTAGTCCTGAATGTAAAGTTATGTATTATTAACCACTTGGCAACAATGAATACTTGAAAATAGCAAGCTTGCCCCTACGATGTGGGGTAACGCAGAATGCGTATTTTTAACCGAGGTAAAAGAAAATTATGATGCGTATCGGGCTTTTCCTGTTGACCAACCTTGCAGTCATGGTCGTTTTCGGCCTAGTGCTAAGCCTGACAGGGATCCAGTCTAGCAGCGTACAGGGTCTGATGATCATGGCGGTGTTGTTTGGTTTTGGTGGTTCAATCATCTCGTTACTGATGTCCAAATGGATGGCATTACGTTCAGTTGGCGGTGAAGTCATTGAGCAGCCACGTAACGAAACTGAACGCTGGCTGATGGATACCGTTCGTCAGCAGTCGCAGCAGGCGGGGATCGCTATGCCACAGGTGGCGGTTTACCATGCGCCGGACATTAACGCCTTTGCCACTGGCGCACGCCGTAATGCTTCGCTGGTAGCTGTCAGTACGGGTCTGTTGCAAAACATGAGCCGTGACGAAGCGGAAGCGGTTATCGCTCACGAAATTAGCCATATCGCGAACGGCGATATGGTAACGATGACGCTGATTCAAGGCGTGGTGAACACCTTCGTTATCTTTATTTCTCGTATCATTGCGCAGGTTGCCTCAGGCTTCCTGTCAGGTAACCGGGAGGAAGGTGAAAGTAACAACGGCAACCCGTTTGTCTATTTTGCGATTGCGACGGTACTTGAACTGGTATTCGGTATTCTGGCAAGCATGATAACCATGTGGTTCTCGCGTCACCGTGAATTCCACGCTGACGCAGGGTCTGCCAAGTTGGTCGGTCGTGAAAAAATGATTGCCGCGTTGCAGCGACTGAAAACCAGTTATGAACCGCAAGAAGCGAGTAGCATGATGGCGTTTTGTATCAATGGTAAGGCGAAGTCAATGAGCGAATTGTTCATGACTCACCCACCGTTGGACAAACGTATTGAAGCACTGCGTAACGGCGAATATCTGAAGTAGTCGTCACCGGTGATAAAAAAGCGTGCCATCGCTGGCACGCTTTTTTTATGTCTGGCCCTTCCTGCAGCACGCGAGAAATGTCAACCCATCAGCAAGCGTTTTATCCATAGGAAAGTTTGATTTCAGCGAGCAGTATTCGAAGAGAAATAGTAATAGCACTAAATTTACGGGATATGTCGCAGATTCGTAACGTAATAGAATAGATCCGTTGCGATGACATGGTAGTCAACTTATACTAAAAACCAGTTCTGATTTTTATAAAACACATGCGATCGAGGTGATTTAATGGCAATCGCAGATTTGGATAAACAACCCGATTCTGTCTCATCTGTCCTGAAAGTTTTTGGCATTTTACAGGCGCTTGGCGAAGAACGCGAAATTGGTATTACCGAATTATCGCAACGCGTAATGATGTCAAAAAGCACCGTCTATCGCTTTTTGCAGACAATGAAATCCTTGGGTTATGTTGCTCAGGAAGGCGAATCTGAGAAATATTCGCTCACGCTAAAGCTGTTCGAACTTGGCGCGCGTGCGTTGCAAAATGTTGATTTGATTCGTAGTGCAGATATCCAGATGCGCGAACTGTCGCGTCTGACAAAAGAAACGGTCCACCTGGGTGCGTTGGATGAAGACAGTATTGTCTATATCCACAAGATCGACTCAATGTACAACCTGCGTATGTACTCGCGTATTGGTCGTCGTAACCCGCTGTATAGTACAGCCATTGGTAAAGTGCTTTTGGCATGGCGTGATCGTGAAGAAGTGCGTGAAGTTCTTACTGACGTTGAGTATACCCGCAGTACTGAACGAACCATTACCAGCACTGAAGAGTTGTTAGATGTTCTGGATACTGTTCGCAAGCAAGGTTATGGCGAAGATAACGAAGAACAAGAAGAAGGTTTGCGCTGCATCGGCGTTCCTGTATTTGACCGCTTTGGTGTTGTGATTGCAGGGTTAAGTATTTCATTCCCGACTCTGCGTTTTTCTGAAGACAGGCTTCATGAATATGTCGCTATGCTGCACGACGCTGCACGTACTATTTCAGAACAAATGGGTTATCACGAATATCCATTCTGATGAAAAATCAAACGCCGCTTAATAGCGGCGTTTTTTTCTCTTCGTTTTCCTACTACCTGTTTTCCTACTACCCGTTATCAATAACCTTGTCACTTTTACGCAATACCGGGCAATCGCTGAGTCCAAAAATCCCGCTCTCGCTATGAATATATTGCGCGGTGGTGATATTTCGAGCAGTGAGGTATTTGCATTGCAGCCCGATACCCGCTGCATTTTGATGGCTCCCAATTAGCACCCCGTACCCGGAGAGGAGTAAACCGATCCACAGCAGCACTATGACCAGAATAGTGCGGATCACAATACGCATATCTGCCTCTTATTATGACTTTATTAGAGTGCTAAGCGTAGCGGATAACACTGAAGTATCAATATGATGATTCTTAAATAAGATATATGTTGAGTGATACCTGGTTTAGGTTGGATATGCCAGACTTACCATCGAGATTTTTCAATGGGGAGAATGTAGTGAAAAAGTACAGATGGTTCATCTTAGTTGCGGTTTTTTTCGTCTGTTTGCTACTCTGGACTCAGATGGTCAACGTGATGTGCGATCAAGATGTACAATTTTTCAGCGGCATTTGCACAATTAACAAATTTATTCCCTGGTAGATACTTATTATCCACATGATGCTTACCTTAGAGCGCGGCAGGTGTAGAATAGCGCGTTTTACTGAGGTGGTAAGATGAACGAATTAAGTGTTGGCGCGTTGAATATCGTGTCTCTGACAGTTTCCCTGGTGGTGCTGGTTATCGGGCTCGCAATGTGGTTCTTTGTTAACCGTGCGAGTAGCCGTAGTAATGAGCAGATTGAGCTGCTTGAAGAGTTGTTGGATCAACAGAAACGACAAAATGCGTTGTTACGCCGTTTGTGTGAAGCTAATGAACCCGAAGCCGTGAAGGAAGCAGCTCAAGAAATTAAGGAAGAAGACGCGCAGGACGACGATTTTATTCGGCTGGTGGCAGAACGTTAATCCTGGCACAAGCGTTTGTGTCGCTACGGAGTGACTCATGCGTTGGAAGAATCCCTGGTTTAATCCCCTAAAATCTCATCATCAAATTGACGGTTTTCGTAATCTGGAACCACACTTACGAAAATCGGGTGACGTTGAGCGTTGGCGAAAAGAGCGGAAAGAACAGGGATTGCCCCATCCACCTGGTGGGGGGTACGCGGCCTTTACTGCTCAGTGGTGGCAAAAGGCTGAACTTAAAGGGCATGACGATCGGGTATGGTGGCTCGGTCATGCAACAGCATTGTTGCGTATTAATGGCCGATATTTACTGACTGATCCTGTCTTTTCCTGGCGAGCCTCACCGCTCTCATTTGCCGGCCCGCAACGTAAAACTCCTCCTCCCTTGTGTGTCAATGAATTGCATCAGCTTGATGCAGTACTGATTTCGCATAATCATTATGACCATCTTGATAGTGCAACGGTTCGCCAGATTATCCGCCGCTTTCCGGACACGCATTTCTTCGTCCCACTGGGGTTAAAGCAATGGTTTACCCGGCGAGGTATTCGTCATGTGACAGAGTTGGATTGGGGGCAGAGCCATAGCTGGCAGGGGATGACTTTTACCGCAGTACCTGCACAACACTGGAGCATGCGTTCGTTTTGGGACCGCAACCGCAGTTTATGGTGTGGGTGGATAATCGAAGGCGCTAGCTTACGTATTTGGTTCAGTGGTGACACTGGCTTTACCCAGACTCTGGCCGAATTCGCACTCAGCAGAGGCCCTTTAGATCTCGCGTTGATTCCGATTGGTGCTTATTCACCCCGCTGGTTTATGAGTAGCCATCATATGGACCCACAGCAGGCCGTTACGCTCTGGCAACAGCTGAACAAACCTTTTACGGTTCCCATTCATTGGGGTGTGTTTGAACTGGCGGATGAATCACTGGATATGCCGCCACAAGAGTTGTTGGCCGCACTGGATGATAATGATGATGAAAGCCGGTTCTTCGTACCTCTGCGTATTGGTCAAAGTTTGCCCTTAATTAAAGTTATAGTTTAAATATTACCCAGAAAGTTAAAGTTTAATTTTGGACTATCTAAGATAGTTATATTATATGGTTAATATAGCGAAACGTTTTTATTGCATGATTGTGAAGCAAGACGTCATTAAACTTTCATTATTTTGGTGCAATATAAATAGGATACTGCTCAAGCTTTATTCATTCTGGCAATCGGGTTATTTCTTTTACCTATTTCACATTTTTTAAGAAGTTCTGCATTGCTCATTTTTTGAATAGCTATGCTAAAAAAATCATTAAGATAATGTATGTTATGTCGACTTTTTCGTACTTAGTCTGGACGAGGAGATATGTTTGGGCTATGGTAAAAACGTTGTCTACGGTCATCACCTGAAGGTTACGAATCGTGTTTGTTCACTACTAAATTTATGCATATTTTGTGCATTTCTTTTTCGTGAACAATATGGGGTTCGGAATTTGTGCGACAGATCGATACACGCCGAAAAATGGCTTGCCATTGATTGCGTTGTATGTGATAACACGTTGAGTTAAACGAGGTACAGTTCTGTTTATGTGTGGCATTTTCAGTAAAGAAGTCCTGAGTAAACACGTTGTCGTTGAATACCGCTTCTCTGCCGAGCCTTATATTAGTGCCTCATTCAGTAATGTCTCTGTTTTAGCTAAGTTATGCCTTCGGGCAAAGAAAATAATCTAAGGAATTTTGCAAAATGGCAAAGATTAAAGGTCAAGTTAAGTGGTTCAACGAGTCTAAAGGTTTTGGTTTCATTACTCCTGCTGACGGCAGCAAAGACGTGTTCGTACACTTCTCTGCAATCCAGGGTAACGGCTTC
>NZ_DATERI010000027.1:0-2798 GCF_035271705.1 Buttiauxella sp. | reverse complement strand
GAGCCACGTTCGGTGATGTTTGCATACCCACAGGAGTTTTGAGACACATGTCCTCCAACCAGACCCCGGCGCGTATCGCCATTGTCATGGGTTCCAAAAGTGACTGGGCCACCATGCAGTTTGCCGCAGAAATCCTCACCGTCCTTGATGTCCCACACCACGTTGAAGTGGTTTCCGCTCACCGCACGCCCGATAAACTGTTCAGTTTTGCCGAACAAGCAAGCAGCAACGGTTATCAGGTGATTATTGCGGGTGCAGGCGGTGCGGCGCATTTACCGGGCATGATCGCGGCTAAAACCCTGGTTCCAGTGCTGGGTGTGCCAGTCCAGAGTGCTGCATTAAGCGGCGTCGACAGTCTCTATTCTATTGTTCAAATGCCACGTGGTATTCCGGTCGGCACCTTGGCTATCGGTAAAGCAGGTGCAGCCAATGCCGCTCTGCTGGCGGCACAAATTCTCGCTCTGCATGATAAAGATCTCAATCAACGCCTTGAAAACTGGCGTCAAAGCCAGACTGATGAAGTGCTGGAAAACCCGGACCCACGGGGTGAAGCATGAAACGCGTTTGCGTGCTGGGTAACGGCCAGTTAGGCAGAATGCTGCGCCAGGCGGGTGAACCGCTGGGTATCGCAGTTTATCCGGTTGGCCTTGATGCTGAACCGGAAGCCGTGCCATTTGCGCAAAGCGTGATTACCGCAGAAATTGAGCGTTGGCCTGAAACCGCCCTCACCCGTGAGTTGGCTCGTCACAACGCGTTTGTAAACCGCGATGTGTTCCCGATTATTGCCGACCGCCTGACGCAAAAACAGCTGTTCGATAAGCTTGAGCTGGCAACTGCGCCGTGGCAACTGCTTTCCAGCCGCGACCAATGGGCGGACGTGTTCCAAAATCTGGGTGAACTGGCGATAGTCAAACGCCGTGTTGGCGGTTACGACGGGCGCGGACAGTGGCGTTTACGCAGCCAGGAAACTGAGCAATTACCGGAAGAGTGCTACGGCGAGTGTATCGTTGAACAAGGCATTAATTTTTCGGGTGAAGTTTCGCTGGTCGGCGCACGTGGTCATGATGGCACGACCGTGTTTTATCCCCTGACCCACAACCTGCATCAGGATGGCATTCTGCGCACCAGCGTAGTTTTCCCGCAGGTCAACATCGAGCAACAGCAGCAAGCGGAAGCGATGCTGTCGGCCATTTTGCACGAGCTGAACTATGTGGGCGTTATGGCGATGGAGTGCTTTATCACGCCAGCCGGTTTGCTGATTAACGAACTGGCTCCACGCGTGCACAACAGCGGGCACTGGACGCAAAACGGCGCGTCCATCAGCCAGTTTGAGCTGCATCTGCGCGCCATTGTTGACCTACCGCTACCACAGCCTGTGGTAAATTCACCGTCAGTGATGATTAACCTTATCGGTACGGATGTAAATTACGACTGGCTGAAACTGCCATTAGTGCATTTGCATTGGTACGACAAAGAAGTACGTGAAGGCCGCAAAGTGGGCCATCTCAACCTCAATGACAGCGATATCAGCAGGTTAAGCGCATCACTTGAAGCGCTGGCGCCATTGTTACCCGTGGAATACGCCAGCGGGATTGCCTGGGCACAGAGTCACCTCGGTAAGTAATCACAGCGGCGGGTGGCGTTACGCTTACCCGCCCTGCCATTCAGGCCTATTCCCCCTTCCTTTCTTTTTTGCATGCAAAAGCGCACAATTCCGCCTCACTCGCTTTAAGGTTTTCTATGCAAAACGCTCGTCCCAATACTCAATATTATGAACATCTGCTGCGCGCCGGTATTCCGCTTATCGACGTGCGGGCACCGATGGAATTCGCCCAAGGGGCAATGCCTGCCGCGTTGAATTTACCGTTGATGTCAGATGACGAGCGTACTGCTGTGGGGACGTGCTACAAGCAGCGCGGCCAACAAGCGGCAATTGAACTGGGTCACAGCCTGGTAAAGGGAGAAGTCCGCGAAGCCCGTTTGCAGAAGTGGCTGGAACAATGCCGCCAAAATCCGCAGGGATATCTGTGCTGCGCCAGAGGCGGCTTGCGTTCCCATCTGGTTCAGCAATGGCTGCATGAAGCGGGTATCGATTATCCGCTGGTTGAAGGCGGTTATAAAGCGCTGCGCCACTTTGCCATGGACGTGATTGAATCCCACTCCCGTTGGCCGATGGTTCTTGTCAGCGGTAATACGGGTGGCGGTAAAACGATTCTTATCCGTTCACTGCCGACGGGTGTCGATCTTGAAGGTCTGGCTCACCATCGTGGTTCTTCATTTGGCCGCACCATTGTCGAACAACCCTCGCAGACCAACTTCGAAAATAATCTGGCGGTGACGTTGCTTAAGAAAAGTGACGGTGCGCAAGTGAGATGGGTTGTCGAAGACGAAGGCCGTATGATTGGCTCACGTCATATCCCTGAATGCTTCAGGGAACAAATGTTACGCTCGCCAATTGTGGTGATTGATGAACCATTTGAGCAGCGTTTAGAGCGTTTAAAAACCGAATATTTCCAGCAGATGAGCGCAGCGTTTTTGTCGGTAAACGACGAGGAAACCGCGTGGCAACACTACGGCGAGTATCTGCATCATGGCCTGTTTGCCATTCGCCGCCGTCTTGGAATGGAGCGTTTTGCACAGTTCACCACACTGCTGGATGAAGCGCTGGAATTACAACGTAAAACCGGTTCTGTTGACGGGCATCTCGCCTGGCTTTCGCCACTGCTCGAAGAGTATTACGACCCGATGTACCGTTATCAACTCAGCAAAAAAGCGCAAAACATTGTGTTTCGTGGCGA
>NZ_DATERI010000026.1:0-5386 GCF_035271705.1 Buttiauxella sp. | reverse complement strand
TTGCTCATGCAATTCAGTCACATCGGTGGAAATACCCACCAGTGCGGGCAGTTGACCCGGCAATTGCGCTGGCACCTTAACTGATGAGTAATAACGGGTTTCCCCCTGCGCATTGACAGCAACTTCGGTGAAATTATGCTTAATACCCGAAGTGAGCACTTTGCTATCGTTGACCCAGAAATCATCGGCAATCTTCTGTGGCAGCATATCGCTGTCCAGCCGGCCGATGACCTGTTCAACGGGGAGGTCATACAAGGCAGCGGTGTTCGCATTGACGTAAGCGAAGCGCCGATCGTTGGTTTTGAAATAGACACAGGCATCCACGGAGTCAAGAACCAGGTTCAGTAATGTGTTCTGCTGACGATACCGCTGGAAAAATCGCATCAACAGCCACTGGAGTACAGCCAGACAGACAAATAACAGCACGGAAAAGGCCACCTCGAGGCGCCATTTGAACAGGTACTCGTTCTTGCTGGCACCGACCACCTGCAGCCACTGACTCTGATGCAGTGGCTGCAACACCGCAAGCCGCTCCACCCCGTCAATCGGCGACCGGAAGGATTTCACATTCGGTCCGTATCGGGTATCCAGCAAAGAGACTTTACCGCCGCCCTGCGACAGTACGTTATTCATCTTCACCGAACCTTCGTCATACGAATATCGATAGAAGATTTCGTGCGTGCGGCCATCAATAATAGTCAGGATACCGTTTTTGCCTAAGTTGAAACCCCGCTCAGCATCGGTATCAAGCAACGTCGACAAACTGTGCTGGCTGGTAAAGCCAATCACGCTGCCCAGCATAGAGCCGTCAGGAGAAGTGAGCCGTCGGTATATCGCCAGCCCACCTCCGCCTAGTTCAGGTGCCTGTGGACGGGAAACAAAAAAGGAAGCACTGATATCATCATGGATGGCCCGATATTGTGGCACATTCTGGAAGGTATGCGTCGCCAGCACGTTTGCTGGCAGGATAGAGGCTAACGGTAGATCAGAGTGAGATGCCACAATCTTGCCGGTTGGATCGAGAACAACAATCGCATCCAGCCATGAAGAACTGATTTCACTTTTCAACAGGGTGTTATCATTTAGCCGCGAATGGTCGGGATTACGGTTGACCAGCATCGCCTCGCCGACAGCCAGAAGCTGATAGCGAATGGTGGTATCGAGCTGTTCAAAGCTGCGTCGATGCATCGACGACACGTTTTTCAGGCTGTGCACCACGCCGTCTTCAATCCAGTTGCGCTCCAGATACAGGTAGCCAATGAACCCCACTCCTTGAATGAACAAGGCCAGCAGCAGCCAGCGTTTGGTCGCAAGGCCAGAGCATAACGAACCGATTAAAGACCACACACGCGCAAAAGAAAAATTCATATCAGCATTCATCTAAACCCAGGCCAGAGCAAAACCCATCACTCGTGAGAGATGAGTAACATCCCATTGCATGTATCAATGAAGTATTTGCAAAGATATACATACAATTTGTAATGTTACAGGCGTTGTGTTTAAGGAACTAATGATATTAGTAATAATTATTTTGCTAATGATATCTGCACTGACAAAAAAGAATAATTTTAACGATGACCGCTATCAAAAACTTGTTTGTCGGCGAGATCTTGGGGGAATAATGAGGGTTTCATTCAACATAAAATGAGAACCCACCAACTTAGCCAGCCGGGGCCGGTAGCGTTGGTGGGGAGCAGTTAATCAATAGCGCTCTTCAATCTTCCGGTACGGGTACTCAGGTTCAACATAGTCCCCGGCTTTCTCCCGCTTGGGTAGTTTGATTCCCTGTTCCTGGATCTTCTTGTAAGGAATGTGCCGCAGAATATGGCTGATGACGTTGAGCCGGGTTCTTTTTTTGTCATCCGACTGCGTGACATACCAAGGCGCCCAGGCGGTATCGCTGCTTAAGATCATCTCGTCGCGGGCGCGCGAGTAGTCGTACCAGCGACCATATGACGCAATATCCATCGGCGAGAGTTTCCAGGTTTTGCGACCATCCTTGATCCGGTCTTCCAGGCGCCTTGTCTGCTCATCCATACTCACGTCCAGCCAGTATTTAAGCAGGATGATGCCTGACGAGACGATTGCTTTTTCTACTATTGGAATAGAGTCGAGAAATTCTTTCGTTTGTTCTGGTGTGCAAAAGCCCATCACCCGCTCAACACCGGCACGGTTGTACCAGCTACGATCAAAGATAACCACTTCGCCCGCGGCAGGGAGATGACTGACGTAACGCTGCATGTACATCTGACTTTTTTCGCGCTCGGTCGGTGCAGGCAGAGCGAAAACCCGAAACACGCGCGGGCTCACGCGTTCGGTCAGTGCCTTGATTACCCCACCTTTACCCGCACCATCGCGACCTTCAAACAGAATGCAGACCTTGAGTCCATGCTGCTTCACCCATTCTTGCAGATGCACCAGTTCCACATGCAATTCAAACAAGTGTTTTTCATATTCCTTGGTGCCGAGTTTTTCGGCCACCTTCACAACGGCGGCAGGTATTGATTTTTTGCGTTTCTTCTTTGCCATATAGAACCTCACAGATCAGGGTTGAGCCACCACTTTACAGGGGAACTAATTCACACATTATGCCTTGCAGGTCGTTACGGGCATCCTCCAGCATCAATAGTCTGGGCTGCATACCGTTTCACAGCCTGTTCCAGGTTGAACAGCAGGCGTTCACGTCCAAGTGTTGCACCAAGCTCGGATTGCATCACAACGGTGAACACGCCAGGATTAAGCCCAACCAGTAGGAGAGTGATACCCAACTGGCTAAGATGCCGTTCGGCCTCGATCAACATCTTCAACGCGGTATATTCCAGATCAAATACAGCGCCTAAATCCAGGATCACGACTTTTGCCTGGCTTTGCAGAACCAATGACTTAATTTTCAATCGAATATGTTCGGCATTGGCAAAGAACATCCGGCCTTCCAGCCGTAACAACAACAAACCGGGGAAGGTTTCGTCTTCAGGATGTTCATCAGTACGCTGCCGGAAAACGTTTGTGCCGGGTTTGCGGCCCAGTACATGCACTGGAGGATTGGACACCTGCCATGCCAGTGCCACGCAAGACACAATGATTGCCGCCACTATGCCCTGCAGCGTACCGAGAAGGATGACGCCTGCCATCGACACCAAGGCCCACACAAACTCTGTGCGGCGGACCTTGAGTATATCGATGAATTCCGCCGGTTTTATCAGTCCGACCGAATACACAATCACAACGGCAGCTAGCGTAGCGTGCGGCATCAGCCCGATCAGCGGAGCCAAAACCAGCATGGTCACCAATGCAAGCAGTGAAGTGATCAGTCCAGCCAGCTGTGAACGTGCGCCAGCGAGACGATTTACCGCGGTCTGACTTGTGCCGCCACCCGCAGCCATGGCACCGAGTAGCGCGCCGCCCATGTTGGCCAGACCAACGGCATACAACTCGAGGTCGGGCCGGGGTACGGGTTCGTCGGCGCCAGCGAAGGCTCGGCCTGCTGCGATACTTTCAGTAAAGCTCATCAATGCGATACCAGTAGCCGCGGGCCAGAGATCAGCAAATAGATGCCAGTCCGGGAGTAGTACTGGTGGCAGCCCGATGGGCACGATCCCGACAATACTCACACCATGCTGATCCAGGTGCAGCAACTTGGTGGCCAGTATGGCCGCAGCAACGGCTATCAGCGGTGCGGGCCACCGGGGTGCCCAGCGCTCCATGCCCAGCAAAATAACCAGCATGCAAATCGTGACCAGCACCGTGAGCATCGACGCATGCGGAACACTGGCCAGGGTGGCCAGTACGTTGTGCCCGAACGAGCCCTTGTCGATATGGGTACCCATCAGTTTGGGCAACTGATCCAGCACAATGACAACCCCAATACCCGCCTTGAAACCGATCAACACTGGTTCGGAAATGAAGTTGGCTACAAATCCCAATCGCAGTACGCCTGCCAGCAACAAAATTATACCGACCAGAAATGCCAATGTGGCGGAGGCCATTGCCAGCGTACCTGCATCCGCGCTCGCAAAAGGCTGCAGGGCAGCGCCCGCCAGTATTGCCAGCGTGGTCGTGGTGCTCACACTGAGCGGCCGGGATGAACCCACGAAAGCATAAATCAACATCGGGATAAAGCAGGTGTACAGCCCGGCCTGAACAGGTAGCCCGGCGACGGTAGCATAGGCGAGCGCTTTGGGGAGGACGACCGCAGCGGCGGTTGCCCCTGCCAACAGATCCGGCTGCAACCAGGCTGCCTGATAACGCCGTAGCCACTCAGGTAATAACATTGCGATTCTGTGGCCGAATTGCGCGTTCATTGGTATAGCTCCTTAATTACCCTGACTGGCTATTGGGAAAATCGCTTTTGTTGTCTGGGCAATTTCACGTTGGGCTATTGAACAACTTGATACTCCGCCCTTGTCAGCACCACCTCAATGACTATTCCGCCCCTTTTGGCGGTTTCAATTTGAAATTGGCATCAGGTGCTGCTCCTGCTGTTTAGCAAAAATTGCTTTAGCAGCCATTGCTTTAACAGCTTAGGAGCTCCGGTTCAGTATTTCCATTACCGTTTACCCAGCAATGTGAAGCACCGCATCTTTGTTTCAACCAGAATTCAACGCTGAAAGCACCAAAATTCAACGGATCGAGGATTTACAGGCACCACGCTTTCTGCGCGGTTAGGTGAGGTTTGTTGGCAGGTGAGTAGTCAGCGTCATCCGCCAGATGAAGCTGTTTATTATCTCTCTTCAGTTGTCGAAGATTTTCGTATGGCTAATATTACGTTGAATAGTTGTTTTTTACGTCCATCCCAGTTTGCTTTCTTAAGAATTAAAGTATTCTCTGTGTAACGCGGATTAGCATGTTCATCACGCCAACTCACTAGCAGGCATTTAAGATTAATATAATTACTTTCCGAAAAACCTGCTTTGCCCATCTCTTTTCTTATGGCAACACATCTCGGTAAAGTTAAATTAATATCGGCCAACTCACCTAGCATTGACTGATTCTCTGTGTCTGTCATATCTACAACATCATCATTCGACATCGCATGTAGGATTATAACTTCAGAATCAGTAATGAGTTTGGTGTATTTTTTTTCAAACTTTGAATAGTAAGCATTATTTACTTTTGGGTTTGTTATTTTTTTTCTCATGACATTTGTTGTAGGGCTTACTGCACGACCTTCATTGATGACAGCGACAGTGGGTCTGAGCGTGCCAAAAGGAACACCGGGTGTAGATGCCCACAATGATGGACTGGTGGTCTGCTTCGTGAACCTGTGACTGGACTTCAGGGGAAGGCGGCTCTGGCTACAATCTGCCGAGAGACCGCCGTATAAGCGTCTAGCGAAGAGGGGGTTAGTTGTTGTTGTCCACCTGACGACGCAGCAGGTCGTCAATGG
>NZ_DATERI010000025.1:0-3989 GCF_035271705.1 Buttiauxella sp. | reverse complement strand
TTTTCCATTTTGATGATAACCTTGCCTGCATCGGCTTGACCCATGGCTTTCAGCATCTGAGTTAGCATGGCTTTCAGGCAGGTGACTTCAATAGCTAATTCACCACTGTTGTCTGCGGTGGAAAAATCAGGAGTGCTCATTTGTGTTCCTCGGTCTTGGTTGGTACACCGTTGTTTCGTGTAACGGTTTCTTAAGGCGGCGGAGTATAGCACAGTTGTAAACCATTTTATTAGTGGTTATGTGAAGATGGCAGGTTATTCACGGTGCAAATGTGGGTAGTTGTTTTGGTTTTGTTTATTTATGGTTAAAAAAAGTGGCTGAGTGTTCATTATTTAGTACTTATAATTGAAACGGATGATGGTTTTTTAAAATATGAAAAGCATTTTTACTATTTATAATGACGAATCAATTCGTTTTCTATCATAGCCTCTACTGTACAATTTAATTTCCAATTCGCTGTAAGTTCCGAAAAACGGTTTTTATATTTTAAAATTGCTTGAAAAACCGTTAATATGACCCAGTAATTTTTAGTAGCGTTATCCCTATAACGGAGAGTTCCCCTTGATCAACGTCCTTCTTGTTGATGACCATGAACTGGTGCGCGCAGGGATACGACGCATTCTTGAAGATATCAAAGGGATCAAGATATCAGGTGAAACAAATTGCGGTGAGGATGCCGTAAAGTGGTGCCGTAGTCATCCGGTTGATGTTGTCCTGATGGACATGAACATGCCGGGGATGGGCGGTCTTGAAGCAACACGCAAAATCGCGCGATATTCGACGGATATCAAAGTGATTATGCTGACAATTCACACCGAAAATCCGTTACCTGCAAAAGTTATGCAGGCCGGCGCCGCAGGATATTTGAGTAAAGGTGCTGCCCCACAAGACGTGGTTAATGCGATTCGTTCGGTCAATGCAGGGCAGCGCTATATCGCGTCAGATATCGCCCAACAAATGGCGTTAAGCCAGATTGAACCTGAGAAAACAGACACGCCGTTTGCGAGTTTGTCTGAGCGTGAATTACAGATTATGCTGATGATCACCAAAGGCCAGAAGGTCAATGAGATCTCAGAGCAGCTTAATCTCAGCCCAAAAACGGTCAACAGTTACCGTTACCGCATGTTTAGTAAACTGAATATCAGTGGCGATGTTGAGCTGACACACCTGGCCATTCGTCATGGTTTATTTAGTGCGGAGACGTTAATCAGTAGTGAGTGAAATCTTTGACCCACGCGCTTTTCTTAAAACTGTAACCAGTAAACCTGGCGTCTATCGTATGTATGACGCCAGTGAAACAGTCATTTACGTTGGTAAAGCAAAAGACTTGAAGAAGCGTTTGTCGAGCTACTTCAGGAGCAATCTTGCCAGCCGTAAAACGGAAGCTTTGGTTGCCTTAATTCAGCATATCGATGTGACGGTCACTCACACCGAAACGGAAGCGTTGTTGCTGGAGCACAACTACATCAAGCTGTATCAGCCGCGTTACAACGTGCTGTTGCGTGATGACAAATCCTATCCCTTTATTTTCCTCAGTGGCGACACTCACCCGCGGCTTGCGATGCACCGTGGGGCGAAACACGCAAAAGGGGAATATTTCGGGCCATTCCCGAATGGTTATGCGGTACGCGAAACGCTGGCGTTATTGCAAAAAATATTCCCAATCCGCCAGTGCGAAAACAATGTCTATCGCAATCGCTCACGTCCTTGTTTGCAATATCAAATTGGGCGTTGTCTTGGGCCATGTGTGGCAGGCCTGGTCAGTGAAGAAGATTATGTCCAGCAAGTGGAATATGTCCGTTTGTTCCTGTCCGGTAAAGACGACCAGGTTCTGAATCAACTGATTGCCAGAATGGAAGAGGCGAGCAAAAACCTGGCGTTTGAAGAAGCCGCGAGAATTCGCGATCAAATTCAGGCGGTACGTCGCGTGACTGAAAAACAGTTTGTCTCCAATACCGGTGACGATCTGGATGTGATTGGCGTGTCGTTCGATGCGGGCATGGCGTGTGTGCATGTGCTCTTTATCCGCCAGGGTAAAGTGCTAGGCAGTCGTAGCTATTTCCCAAAAGTGCCAAACGGCACAGAACTTTCAGAAGTGGTCGAAACCTTTGTCGGGCAGTTCTATCTACAAGGCAGCCAGATGCGCACCTTGCCTTCTGAAATCCTGCTTGATTTCAACTTGCCGGATAAAACCTTGCTGTCAGATTCTTTGACGGAGCTGGCAGGACGACGTATCAACGTACAAACCAAGCCACGTGGCGATCGCGCGCGTTATTTGAAACTGGCCCGCACCAATGCCGCAACGGCGCTGGTGACACGCCTGGCGCAGCAATCAACCATCCATCAACGATTAAGCGCCTTAGCCATTGTGCTTGAGCTGCCAGCAATCAAACGGATGGAGTGCTTTGACATCAGCCACACGATGGGTGAACAAACGGTAGCGTCCTGCGTGGTTTTTGATGCCAATGGCCCACTGCGTGCTGAATATCGACGCTACAACATTGAAGGTATTACGCCAGGCGATGATTATGCCGCGATGAATCAGGTACTGCGTCGTCGCTACGGTAAGGCAATTGATGAGAGCAAAGTGCCAGATGTCATTCTCATTGACGGTGGGAAAGGGCAACTCGGCCAGGCGAAAACCGTGTTTGCAGAACTCGATGTTCCCTGGGACAAGCATCATCCTCTGTTGCTGGGGGTGGCAAAAGGCGTTGACCGTAAAGCCGGGCTTGAGACATTGTTCTTCGAACCGGAAGGTGAGGGGTTTTCACTGCCGCCAGATTCACCCGCGCTGCATGTCATTCAGCATATCCGTGATGAATCCCATGATCATGCTATCTCCGGCCATCGCAAAAAACGCGCAAAAGTAAAAAACACCAGTGCGCTGGAGACAATCGAAGGCGTCGGGCCAAAACGTCGACAGATGTTGTTGAAATATATGGGTGGATTGCAACCTTTAAAGAATGCATCTGTAGAAGAAATCGCAAAAGTGCCGGGTATCTCGCAAGCGTTGGCAGAAAAGATCTTCTACTCGTTGAAACATTAAGGGCTCTGTAGCAACATAGGGACAATTACCACTTACGACAGACAGTTAACCAGCACTATGCAATTTAATATCCCAACATTGCTTACTCTGTTTCGTATCATCCTTATCCCATTCTTTGTGCTGGCTTTTTATCTGCCGTTTAGTTGGGCGCCATTCCTATGCGCGTTTATCTTCTGGTTTGCCGCAATCACTGACTGGTTTGATGGTTTTCTGGCGCGTCGTTGGAACCAAAGCACACGTTTTGGCGCCTTCCTTGATCCTGTAGCCGATAAAGTGATGGTGGTCGTCGCACTGGTGCTGGTGGTTGAACACTATCACGCGTGGTGGGTGACGTTGCCTGCGGCCACCATGATTGCGCGTGAAATTATTATTTCTGCCTTGCGCGAGTGGATGGCTGAAATCGGCAAACGCAGCAGTGTTGCGGTCTCCTGGATTGGTAAATCCAAGACCATGGTGCAAATGCTGGCATTGATCGGTATGCTCTGGCGTCCAAATATGTGGATCGAGTATGCGGGGATTGGTCTGTTCTTTATCGCTGCGGTGTTAACGTTCTGGTCAATGTTCCAGTACCTGAAAGCGGCCAGCAAAGATTTGCTCGATAACTCCGGCGTTTAATCTTTTCCAGCAATCTAGCCCATGTCTCCCCTATACGAGAGTTATCTATCCTGACGGTAATTCTCGTACTCCAGTCTTAAGTCACCATTTATGACTCCCTCAGCCCTGTCAGATTCCCGAGCAACAATAGTATCTGAGAGGAGCGCGCGTCCCCTTCATCGCAAAACGTAGGGTCAAGTTGTGAGGCTATTTTGTTCGACTTGTCTCACAAAATCCTCAGCGGAGGGTTATATTTATCTTATCTATATCATGTTTGAGAACAGGGAAATTATGATCCGTTTATCCTCGCTTGCCCTTGTGCTTACTGCCATGACCTGGAGCGCACAGG
>NZ_DATERI010000024.1:0-8299 GCF_035271705.1 Buttiauxella sp. | reverse complement strand
AAACTTGCCTCTCAATCCACAGCAATTACCTGGCCTGTCCTGGCATTTAGCGCTCAATACGGCAGTCAGTTTTGTCTCCAATACCAACTGGCAGTCTTACAGCGGTGAAACCACGCTGAGTTATTTCAGCCAGATGGTGGGGCTGACGGTGCAAAACTTCTTATCAGCAGCAACGGGGATTGCCGTGGTGTTTGCGCTGATCCGCGCGTTCTCTCGCCAAAGCACTCACACCTTAGGTAACGCGTGGGTCGATTTAACCCGCATCACGCTCTACATCTTGCTGCCGATTTCACTGCTGATTGCGCTGTTCTTTATCAGCCAGGGCACGTTGCAGAACGTCGCCGCGTATCAGCCGTTCACCTCACTTGAAGGTGTACACCAGGTGTTACCAATGGGCCCGGTTGCCTCGCAAGAAGCCATCAAAATGTTGGGTACCAACGGCGGCGGTTTCTTTAACGCTAACTCCTCACACCCGTTCGAGAACCCAACGGCACTGACCAACTTTGTTCAGATGCTGGCGATTTTCCTGATCCCCGCAGCGTTGTGTTTTGCGTTCGGTGAAGCCGTCGGAGACCGACGCCAGGGTCGCGCCATTTTATGGGCGATGGCGGTGATTTTTGTTATCTGCGTGGGGGTAGTGATGTGGGCCGAAACCAGCGGTAATCCGCATTTCACCCAGCTCGGCGTCGGTAGCAATATCAATATGGAAGGCAAAGAAAGCCGTTTTGGCATCCTGGTCAGCAGCATGTTCTCGGTGATTACCACTGCTGCGTCTTGTGGGGCGGTCAACGCGATGCATGACTCCTTTACCGCATTAGGCGGCATGATCCCAATGTGGCTGATGCAGATAGGTGAAGTGGTGTTCGGGGGGGTCGGTTCTGGTTTGTACGGCATGTTGCTGTTCGTGTTGCTGACGGTGTTTATCGCCGGATTGATGATTGGCCGCACACCGGAATACCTGGGTAAAAAAATCGACGTTGCCCAGATGAAAATGACCGCGATAGCGATTTTGGTGACACCCACCCTGGTTCTGCTCGGTACGGCGCTGGCAATGATGACCGATGCTGGACGTGCAGGCATGCTCAACCCCGGCATTCACGGCTTTAGTGAAGTGCTGTACGCCGTATCGTCTGCCGCCAACAACAACGGTAGCGCGTTTGCCGGTTTAAGTGCCAATACGCCTTTCTGGAACATTCTTCTGGCGGTGTGCATGTGGTTTGGCCGCTTCGCCGTGATTATCCCCGTGTTGGCGATTGCCGGAACGCTTGTCACCAAAAAATCTCAATCCGCAAGCGTCGGCACCTTACCGACTCACGGCCCACTGTTTATCGGTTTGCTGATTGGCACCGTGTTGTTAGTGGGTGCACTGACCTTTATTCCCGCCCTCGCATTAGGCCCGGTTGCGGAACA
Source organism: Buttiauxella sp. (assembly GCF_035271705.1). Taxonomy (GTDB): domain Bacteria; phylum Pseudomonadota; class Gammaproteobacteria; order Enterobacterales; family Enterobacteriaceae; genus Buttiauxella. The sequence goes on along the minus strand of NZ_DATERI010000024.1, from coordinate 6,889 downwards.
CCTTTCCTTAGTGAATTTGTGATTAAGAGGCTTCCATGAGTCGCAAGCAACAGGCGCTATTTGAACCATCGCTGATTCGTCAGGCGCTAATTGATTCCTTTAAAAAACTGAACCCCCAAGGGCAGTGGCGTAACCCGGTGATGTTTATCGTTTGGGTGGGTAGCGTGATGACCACTGTTCTGGCGATTGCCATGTTCGGTGGGAAACTTCAGGGCGACGCGCCGTTTACTGCCGCAATCAGTGTCTGGCTGTGGTTTACCGTGCTGTTTGCCAACTTTGCCGAAGCATTGGCAGAAGGCCGCAGTAAAGCACAAGCCAATAGCCTGAAAGGGGTGAAGAAAACCAGTTTTGCTCGCAAACTGCGTGCTCCACACCACGATGCGCAGATGGACCACGTCCCTGCCGCCGACTTACGTAAAGGCGACATCGTGCTGGTTGAAGCTGGCGATATTATCCCGTGTGATGGTGAAGTGCTGGAAGGTGGCGCGTCGGTGGATGAAAGTGCTATCACCGGTGAATCCGCTCCGGTGATTCGTGAATCTGGCGGCGACTTCGCCTCGGTTACGGGCGGGACACGCATTCTTTCCGACTGGCTGGTCATTCAGTGCAGCGTGAATCCTGGCGAAACCTTCCTCGACCGTATGATTGCTATGGTCGAAAGCGCGCAACGCCGCAAAACGCCAAACGAAATCGCGCTGACGATTTTACTGGTGGCACTGACGATCGTCTTTTTACTGGCAACCGCAACGCTTTGGCCGTTCTCGCAATATGGCGGTGTCGCGGTCAGCGTCACGGTGCTGATTGCCCTGCTGGTCTGTTTGATTCCGACGACCATCGGCGGGTTACTTTCCGCAATTGGTGTAGCCGGGATGAGCCGCATGCTGGGTGCCAATGTTATCGCCACCAGTGGGCGTGCGGTCGAAGCGGCGGGTGATGTCGACGTGTTGCTGTTGGATAAAACCGGCACCATCACGCTGGGTAATCGCCAGGCTTCTGATTTCTTGCCAGCACCGGGTATTGAAGAAAAAACCCTTGCTGATGCCGCTCAACTTTCGTCACTGGCCGATGAAACACCAGAGGGGCGCAGCATTGTCATTCTGGCAAAACAGCGCTTTAACTTGCGCGAGCGAGATGTGCAAAACTTGCATGCCACCTTTGTGCCGTTTACTGCGCAAACTCGCATGAGCGGTATCAACATTCAGGACCGCATGATCCGCAAAGGTTCGGTTGATGCCATTCGTCGCCATGTTGAAGCCAACGGCGGTCACTTCCCACCACAGGTTGATTCGCTGGTGGAAGGGGTTGCCCGTGCGGGCGGTACACCGCTGGTGGTCGCCGAAGGTGCAAATGTGCTCGGTGTGATTGCGCTCAAAGATATCGTCAAAGGTGGGATTAAAGAACGTTTTGCTCAGTTACGCCAAATGGGCATCAAAACCGTGATGATTACCGGTGATAACCGTCTGACTGCCGCCGCCATTGCCGCCGAAGCGGGTGTTGATGACTTTCTCGCCGAAGCAACACCAGAAGCCAAACTGGCATTGATTCGTCAGTATCAGGCGGAAGGCCGTTTAGTGGCGATGACAGGCGATGGCACCAATGATGCTCCAGCGCTGGCGCAGGCGGATGTGGCGGTAGCCATGAACTCGGGTACGCAAGCGGCGAAAGAAGCGGGCAACATGGTGGATTTGGACTCCAACCCCACCAAATTGATTGAAGTAGTACACATCGGGAAACAGATGCTGATGACTCGTGGCTCGCTCACCACGTTCAGTATTGCCAATGATGTGGCGAAGTATTTTGCCATTATTCCCGCGGCGTTTGCGGCCACTTATCCGCAACTGAACGCGCTGAACGTGATGCATCTGCACTCCCCTGCTTCAGCGATTTTAAGCGCGGTGATTTTTAACGCGTTGATCATCATCTTTCTGATTCCGCTGGCTTTACGCGGTGTGAGCTACAAACCGCTGAGTGCCGCAGCCATGCTACGTCGCAATTTATGGATTTATGGTCTGGGCGGTTTAATCATGCCGTTTATTGGCATTAAAGCTATCGATTTGATCCTGACCGTTTGTGGCTTGGTTTAAGAGGAAAAACAAATGACTACCTTACGTCCCGCTATACTGTTACTGATTTTGCTCACCCTGATTACCGGTGGACTCTACCCGCTGGTGACCACTCTTTTAGGCCAGTGGTGGTTCCCGGCGCAAGCCAACGGATCGTTGATCTTTGATACCAAAGCCGTACGTGGCTCAAGCCTGATTGGGCAAAACTTTACCCAGGCGAAGTATTTACAAGGCAGGCCTTCTGCTACGGCAGAAACCCCATATAATCCAATGGCCTCTGGCGGCAGTAACCTTGCGGGTAGTAACACTGAGTTAGATAAAGTGATCACTGAGCGTGTGACAGCGTTACGCGCGACGAATCCGCAAGCCAATCCCGCCGTTCCCGTTGATCTAGTGACGGCTTCAGCCAGTGGCCTGGACGGGCAGATTTCGCCAGAAGCGGCAGCCTGGCAAATTCCCCGCATCGCCGAAGCGCGTCATCTGCCCGCGGAACAAGTCTCGCGTCTGGTGACGGAAAATACCACTCAGCCGATTGTCGGTTTTATCGGTAAACCGGTGGTGAATGTGTTGCTGGTTAACCTGGCGTTGGATGCACTTCAGGCACCATAAAGGAGTTGTTATGACAGAGGAACCCCTGCGCCCCGATCCGGATAAATTGCTGGAGCAGGTCAATCGCACACCGCGCGGTAAGCTGAAAATATTCTTCGGTGCGTGTGCAGGTGTCGGGAAAACCTACGCCATGTTGCAGGAAGCGCAGCGCCTGCGAGCACAAGGGCTGGATATACTGATTGGCGTGGTGGAAACTCACGGTCGGAAAGAGACCGCAGCGTTACTGGACAGGCTTAATCTTCTGCCAGCAAAACGTATCCACCATCGTGGGCGCTGGGTTCAGGAGTTTGATCTTGATGCTGCACTCGCTCGCAATCCTGCGCTGATCCTGATGGATGAACTGGCGCACAGCAACGCACCAGGCTCGCGCCACCCAAAACGCTGGCAAGATGTGGAAGAGTTGCTCGATGCCGGGATCGATGTCTTTACCACCGTCAACGTGCAACATCTCGAAAGCCTGAATGACATCGTTGGCAGCGTCACGGGCATTCAGGTACGCGAAACCGTACCCGACCCTATTTTTGATGCGGCGGACGAAATCGTGTTGGTCGATTTGCCGCCTGATGATTTACGCCAGCGCCTGCATGAAGGCAAAGTGTATATCGCAGGCCAGGCCGAACGTGCTATTGAACACTTTTTCCGTAAAGGGAACTTGATTGCCCTGCGCGAACTGGCGTTGCGCCGCACCGCCGATCGCGTTGACGATCAAATGCGCGCGTGGCGTGACAGCCAAGGGCAGGAGAAAGTCTGGCATACACGCGATGCCATTTTATTGTGTATTGGCCATAGTTCTGGCAATGAAAAACTGGTGCGCACAGCTGCACGGCTGGCCGCGAAGTTAGGTAGCGTATGGCATGCGGTGTATGTCGAAACCCCGCAACTTCACCGTCTGCCTGAACAACAACGCCGCGCTATTTTGGCTTCGTTACGCCTGGCGCAAGAGTTGGGGGCGGAAACCACCACCCTTGCCGATCCGGCAGAAGATAAAGCGGTACTGCGTTACGCCCGGGAACACAACCTCGGGAAGATAATTATTGGCCGACGGACGACCCGACGCTGGTGGAGCCGCGAATCTTTTTCTGACCGACTTGCTCGCCGCGCACCAGACCTTGATCTGGTGATTGTCGCACTGGACGACAAACCTTCAGTTACCCCCCCTTCGACGCCCGACACGCGCAGTTTCAATGAAAAATGGCGCGTGCAAATACGCGGGTGCGCGGTCGCCATCGCCCTTTGTGCCCTGACCACGTTTATCGCTAATCAGTGGTTAACGGCCTTTGATGCCGCCAACCTGGTGATGCTTTACTTGCTCGGCGTCGTCATTGTGGCGCTGTTTTATGGGCGCTGGCCTTCGGTGCTGGCGACGGTTGTCAGTGTTCTCAGTTTTGATCTGTTTTTTATTGAGCCACACGGCACGCTGGCGGTCTCTGATATCCAGTATTTGTTAACCTTTGCCGTGATGCTCACCGTTGGCCTGCTTATCGGGAATCTCACCGCAGGCGTGCGTTACCAGGCACGGATTGCCCGTTATCGCGAGCAGCGGACACGCCACCTGTATGAAATGTCGAAAGCCCTCGCCGCCGAACGCACTCCGCAGGATATCGCGGCCACCAGCGAGCTGTTTATCAACAACAGTTTCCATGCTCGCGCTCAGTTATTATTGCCGAACGAGTTTGGCGTTTTAGCGCGCGTTAATGCGCCAGGTGAGCCGCAGAACTGGGATGAAGCCATCGCCCGCTGGAGCTTTGATAAAGGCCAGCCTGCCGGTGCTGGCACCGATACGCTGCCGGGTGTGCCCTATCAAATTTTGCCGCTCAAAACACCGGAAAGAACGCTTGGACTGCTGATTGTCAAACCGAGTAATTTGCGCCAGTTGATGATCCCAGAACAACAACGCTTACTGGAAACCTTCACGCTATTGGCGGCCACCGCTCTGGACCGGCTGTTGCTGACCGCGAGTGAAGAGCAGGCCCGGTTGTCCAGCGAACGCGAGCAAGTGCGTAACTCGTTGCTTGCGGCGCTGTCACACGATTTGCGTACCCCGTTGACGGTGCTATTTGGCCAGGCAGAAATCCTGACGCTGGATTTAGCTTCTGAAGGGTCGAAACATGCACCACAAGCCAACGATATTCGCCAGCACGTTCTTAATACCACACGTCTGGTGAACAATTTATTGGATATGGCGCGTATTCAATCTGGCGGGTTTAATCTGCGCAAAGAGTGGCTAACGCTCGAGGAAGTGGTCGGCAGCGCGTTGAAGATGCTGGAGCCGAGTTTAGGGGGGCGGCATATCGCGCTTTCGTTGCCTGACCCGTTGATGCTTATCCATGTTGACGGCCCGCTGTTTGAACGCGTGCTGATCAATTTGCTGGAAAATGCCGTGAAGTATGCAGGGTTCCAGGCAAACATAGGCATTCGCGCACAAGCATTGGCTGATAAACTGGATCTTGAAGTCTGGGATAATGGCCCAGGCATTCCCGCTGGCAAAGAGAAGCTTATCTTTGATAAGTTTTCCCGAGGCAATAAAGAGTCCGCTATTCCGGGCGTTGGCCTGGGTCTGGCGATTTGTCAGGCGATTGTCGAAGTCCACGACGGGAAGATTTTTGCCGTTAATCGCCCGGAAGGTGGCGCTAGTTTTCATGTGATTTTACCCCTGACGCCACCGCCTGAGCTGACTGAGTTGTCTGAGATGAATGAGGCTTTGTGATATCAGTACTGATTGTTGAAGACGAAAAAGAGATCCGCCGCTTCTTGCGCACAGCGCTCGAGGGGGAGTCGTTGCGCGTTTACGAAGCCGAAACATTGCAGCGTGGTTTGCTGGAAGCCGCCACGCGTAAACCCGATTTAGTTATCCTGGATCTCGGTTTACCCGACGGTGATGGCATTGATTTTATTCGTGATTTCCGCCAGTGGAGCCAAACACCGATTGTGGTGCTTTCTGCGCGTAGCGATGAACAAGTAAAAATAGACGCACTGGACGCGGGTGCCGACGACTATCTTAGCAAACCGTTTGGCATTGGCGAGTTGCAGGCGCGTCTGCGAGTCGTATTACGCCGTCATGCAAGCCTCGCGCAGCCCGATCCGGTTTATCAGTTCTCCAACATTAGCGTTGACCTCTCTACCCGCCGTATTACGCGGGAGGGTATTGACATCCATCTCACACCGATTGAGTTTCGCCTGCTGGCAACACTGATAAATAACCACGGCAAAGTGCTGACCCAACGCCAGTTACTCAACCAGGTTTGGGGGCCAAACGCTGTGGAACATAGCCATTATTTGCGGATTTATATGGGGCATTTGCGCCAAAAACTGGAAAACGATCCGGCACGGCCAAGCCATTTGCTGACCGAAACCGGGATTGGTTATCGGTTTATGCTTTAGCGAGCTGTCCGATGGCGCGGCACTTATCAGACCGACAAAACCGTATCGTACACATACAAAAAAGGCGCCTTTCGGCGCCTTTTCACATTTGCGAATGACTATGCGTTTTTCAGCACTTCGCTGACAATTTCTACCGCTTCTTTCTCAATTTGCAGGCGATGCTCTGCACCTAAGAAACTTTCACAGTAAATTTTGTACGCATCTTCCGTACCGGAAGGACGAGCCGCAAACCAACCGTTGTCGGTCATCACTTTCAGCCCACCGATAGAAGCGCCATTACCCGGAGCCGCCGTTAAGCGAGCGGTGATTGGGTCGCCTGCCAGGGTGCTTGCGCTCACCATTTCTGGGGAGAGTTTAGACAGCGCAGCTTTCTGTGCAGAAGTCGCGGAAGCTTGCAGACGGTTGTAACTTGGCGCACCAAAACGGGCAGCCAGTTCATCATAATGCTGCTGCGGGTTCTTGCCGGTAACTGCGGTAATTTCTGCTGCCAGCAAGCACATAATGATGCCGTCTTTATCCGTTGACCACGGTGTACCGTCGAAACGCAGGAACGATGCCCCTGCACTCTCTTCACCACCAAAACCGAAGCTGCCATCGAACAGACCGTCAACAAACCATTTGAAACCAACCGGCACTTCTACCAGTTTACGACCCAAATCATTCACGACTCGGTCAATCATTGCTGACGACACCAGCGTTTTACCTACCGCCACATCTTTGCCCCACTGTGGGCGATGCTGGAACAGGTAGTTAATGGCAACGGCCAGATAATGGTTCGGGTTCATCAAGCCCGCTGGCGTGACGATACCGTGGCGGTCGTAATCCGGGTCATTGGC
>NZ_DATERI010000023.1:0-3078 GCF_035271705.1 Buttiauxella sp. | reverse complement strand
CGGTGCCGCCACGAATCGGCTTCATGATAGGTTCGATGTCGCAATCACGCATCGCCTGCTGTGCCACTTCCACAATGTACGGATGCTCGGCGACTTTCTCGCGCATGTTGTAATAGCTGTCATCGATAACCAGCTCGATGTAACAATTCGGGTGCAGGCCTTTACCCACTTTTTTGGCGATATCCATCATTTTGCGCTTACGCGCTTCGAACTGTTCGCGGTCAAAATCACGGATGATGTAGTGCATTTCTGCGCGGTCGACCGAGCCTTTCATGCTGTTAAGGTGATAAAAACCTGCGTAGCCATCGGTACATTCAGGGCTTTCATCAGCAGGGACTTCTACGTGAATGCGCGCTGCAATTGACAACGCATTCACCATCACCCCTTTAGCGGAACCAGGATGAACGTTGTTGCCCACAATCTTGATAGTGACTGAGGCGGCGTTAAAGTTCTCGCACTCCAGTTCACCCACACCACCGCCATCAACGGTGTATGCCCACTGAGCATCGAACGCCTCAACATCAAAAAACTTTGCCCCTTTACCCACTTCTTCATCGGGGGTGAAAGCAACGCGAATATCACCGTGCGGGATTTTTTTCTCTTTTAGTACCGCAAGTGCCGTCATGATTTCAGCAACACCGGCTTTATCATCCGCGCCAAGCAGCGTTTTGCCATCGGTGGTAATCAGTGTCTGTCCAAGCAATTGATGCAGCACCGGGAACATCACCGGGGAGAGCACTTCATCGCCAATACCCAGCGCGATATCACCACCACGATAATTTTCAACGATTTGCGGATTGACGTTTTTACCTGAGAAATCAGGCGCTGTATCCACATGGGAGATAAAACCAATCGGAGGGACTTTTTGATCAACGTTAGACGGCAGCGTTCCCATTACTGTGCCATGTTCGCCCAGCGTAACATTCACCAAACCCATCTCTTCCATTTGCTCTTTCAACAAGCGCAACAACTTCCACTGCCCCTCAGTGCTGGGAACTTGTTTCACGCCAGGTTTGGATTGGGTATCCAAAGAGACGTAATGTAAGAAACGTTCAAGTAATTTATCCATGTCGCTACCCTCAATTTTTGTGACTTCATTATCAGTAAGCCACAATTGCAAATATTGCGTCAGGTCACTTTTAGCCCCTCTGTGATGAAAATAGTCACGAATGTAATGCAATGCGAGCGGATTTAGTGTTTGCTGCTTGAATCGTATTCATATTCAAGTCTATGAAAGGTATCAAGGATTGGCGATTTCAATGCTTTACCGTAGAATGCGTGCCCTTACTTAAATGTGCAAAAACCGCAAGGTGGTTAATCACAAACCCCGCATCAGCCCGCAATTTGATGCGTCATTTATGGGACAGCGAAAAAATTGAATACTCAGCTTCGTTCGCTCTCACCGCTGGTAGAACTGGCGGGTGTAGGTAAGCGCTTTGATGGCAAAAACGTTATTTCTGATTTATCCCTCACCATTAAAAATGGTGAATTCCTGACGCTTCTTGGCCCTTCCGGCTGTGGCAAAACAACGGTGCTGCGCATTATTGCTGGTCTGGAAAGCGCTGATTCTGGCACTATCTCACTGGATGGTCAGGATATTACCCAGGTTCCAGCTGAACACCGCACCGTCAATACTGTCTTCCAGAGCTACGCTCTATTTCCTCATATGACCGTTTTTGAAAACGTCGCCTTCGGTTTAAGAATGCAAAAAACGCCTGCCGCAGAGTTGACTCCGCGCGTGACCGAAGCGTTGAAAATGGTGCAGTTAGAGGAATTCGCACAACGCAAACCCCACCAGCTTTCCGGCGGCCAGCAACAACGCGTGGCGATTGCCCGGGCCGTGGTCAATAAACCCCGTCTGTTACTGCTTGATGAGTCGCTTTCCGCGCTCGATTATAAATTGCGCAAGCAGATGCAGAATGAATTAAAAGCTCTCCAGCGTAAGCTCGGCATTACCTTTGTTTTCGTCACGCATGATCAGGAAGAAGCATTAACCATGTCCGACAGGATTGTGGTGATGCGCGATGGCCGCATTGAGCAAGACGGCACACCGCGTGAAATTTACGAAGAGCCAAAAAACTTGTTCGTGGCGAGCTTTATCGGTGAGATCAATATCTTTGATGCGACCGTAATCGAACGTGTCGATGACCAGCGCGTGCGGGCCTTCGTTGAAGGTCGTGAGTGCCATATTTACGCGACTATGCCGGTTACCGCTGGCCAACGTTTGAAAGTGCTGCTGCGCCCCGAGGATCTGCGTGTCGAGGAGATAAACGATACTCACGTTGCCGATGGCTTAATTGGTTATGTGCGGGAACGTAACTACAAAGGTATGACGCTGGAATCTAATGTCGAACTGGAAAATGGCAAAATGGTGATGGTCAGTGAGTTCTTCAATGAAGACGATCCCGATTTTGACCACACGCTCGATCAGAAAATGTCGATCAACTGGGTTGAAAGTTGGGAGGTCGTGCTGGCAGATGAAGAGCTCACGTAAATTCCAGAACCTGGTGATCGCCACTATCGTCGGTTGGCTGGTGCTGTTCGTGTTCCTACCCAATCTGATGATCATCGGCACCAGTTTCCTGACGCGTGATGATGCCAATTTCGTCAGCATGGTGTTCACGCTGGATAACTACACCCGGCTTGCCGATCCGCTGTATGTGCAGGTACTGCTGCATTCGCTGAATATGGCGCTGATTGCCACCCTCGCCTGCCTGGTGTTGGGCTATCCGTTTGCCTGGTTCCTCGCACGTTTACCAGAACGTGTGCGCCCATTATTGCTGTTTTTGCTGATTGTTCCCTTCTGGACCAACTCATTAATTCGTATCTATGGGCTGAAGATTTTCCTCAGCACCAAAGGGTATATGAATGAATTTCTGCTGTGGCTTGGGGTGATTGATACGCCAATTCGTCTGATGTACACCCCAAGTGCGGTTATCATCGGCCTGGTGTATATCCTGCTGCCATTTATGGTCATGCCACTGTATTCAAGTATTGAAAAGCTCGATAAACCGCTGCTGGAAGCGGCGCGCGATCTGGGTGCCAGCAAATTTCAAACATTCATCCGCATTATTATTC
>NZ_DATERI010000022.1:0-21121 GCF_035271705.1 Buttiauxella sp. | reverse complement strand
CACAGGTATCCCACAGTTTTCATAAGCTCTTTACGGCTTCTGTCTAGGCAATTAAGTGGTAGTTCACGATTTTTGAAACAAAATGAAATACGAGCTAAAAAAGAAATGGAAGGTTTGAGAAGTACTGCGCTTGATGTGCTGTAAAACAATAAGAAACAACCACCCTTTCAGAGCTAGCATTAATGCGGCTCAAAGACGTCCCGACGTTTTTGTCAGAGTCCGGACACCATTATGTAAAGAAACCAGCCTGCGGGCTGGTTTTTTGCTTTTAGGTGTATGAGTGGTGAATCAATCACAGCGTCAGTGTCATAAAACGGCTGTTCGGGTCGAGTTGATAATCAGCAAATGGCTCACAATCGACAAAGCCATGCTTGAGATAGAGTTGATGGCAAGCTGCGAATCCCGGTTGCGTTCCCGTTTCTAAGCTCAGACGTTGTAAACCCCGTTCACGGGCAACTTGCAGAATATGTACTAAAAACTGGTTCGCCACACCGCGACGTAAAAACTCCGTTGCAGTGCGCATGGATTTCAACTCGCCATGCCGTTCATCCAACGTTTTTAGCGCCCCAATCCCAGCTAATTTATCCCCTTTCCACGCAGACCAAAACGTCACGGTAGGGTCACGTAGTTTTTGCACATCCAATGCATGGCTGCTTTCCGGCGGCGACTGTTCCAGCATGCCAGAAATATGAAAAGCCACTAATGTCTGCACCGCGTGATGTGAAAGATCGTCAATTTTTATAGTGAACATGCTTTGTTTCCAAATGAGTGACGTAAAAATAAATAACATATTTGCAACATCAAAGCGGACATCAGCATGCTCGTCCAATACAAACTACTTATGATTTCATCTCTTCATGCGATCAAGCTGAATCTGATCGGCGGATTTAGCCTGTTCTGCCAGCTCGGTAAACTGCGAGGGGAGATAAAAATTCTCTGGCGCTTTCAGACCGCGCATATCACTACCCGTATGGATTTGTAGCTCACCAAGCTGACTTAACGTGGCACCTGCAATGGTCACAGGCATCACCAAACGATAACGTTGCGCGGTTTCAAACGGCACTTCGGTTGGGTAGCGGTTTTCGGTCAAATCGTAGTTACGATTGAGCACCAAAAATTTATCCGGCACCCGGCGCTTGCTGTTCCACCAGACACCGTCGACTTCACGGAACTCTTTTTCAGTCTCTTCTTTACTGACCGCGCCAAGTTGCACTAACGCCTTGTGGAGGGCTTTCTCCATCTCTTTATTGTATGAATCAACCGACCCCGCATGGCCGTGTAAAATCACGTTTATCGCAAGCCTTGCCCCCAATAAATTGGAATAGAGATCTTCTGGGGAGAAAGCCGATATTTCCTCAGGAAACCCTGGTACAGACTCGAAACCATACCACTGGGCAATCTCATGCCATTGCGCGAGTTGAAATGCGAGGTGCCCCGCAAGCCACGCCGCAACCGTATAGCGCTCAGGCATAGCGGCTGGCGGCGTAAACGCATGTAGCTGAATACGCCTGACTCCCAGCTCTTCGCTGTAGAACAACCGCCAGTCCTGGCCGAGTCGGGTATAAATCTGCGAGAAAAGATAAAAGGTGTTATCGGCCGTATCACGGACGTGGGCGATATCGATAAACCCACCACGACGGGTAAAAATCAGGCCGCTTTTCTCTTCGCTCAGGCCGACAATATTTTTGACCGCACCCAGCGCGCTGTCGTTATAGCGATGTTGCCCAAGCGTCGCGAGCGTCAGAATATTACCAATCTGGTAGACCGGAATCGGCACTCCAGCCGCTCGCACTTGCAGGTCATAACCGAATGCGCAGCAAGGGCGCAAAGACTCAGGTGCAGTGAGATCCTGCGCCACAGGCCAAACACGCCGTGCCTGCTCAATAGGCAATATATCTGCTGATTGCGGGGCCGCGCCATAACTCAGAGATGCCACGCCCAACAACAGAGACAGAATCCAAACCCGCATTAAAATGCCTCCGCCACTTGAAAGTAAAACCCGGTACTCTCTTTACCAAATCCCAGATCGAGACGAATGTTCATGTCCGGTTTAACTTCGAAGCGGTAACCCGCACCAACGGTGGGTAACAGCGGGTGATCCGAGAAATTCTGCGGACTATCGCCCAATGTGCCAGCCCCCACCCACAGAACATAGCCATGTCGCCAGTTGAGCTTCTTGCGATATTCTATCTGAGTGTTGACCACATCTTTATCACGATAGCGTCCCTGATAATATCCGCGCATTCGATCGTCATCTCCGGCCTGAGATAAACGATCCCATGGCACATCGCCCCGGGCAAAACGTCCCCAAAGATCAAACGCTAATACATCCTGATCGTTGAGCGGGAAGTAATAATTGTATTGCATCTCAAGCACAGTGAAATGGGTATCAGAGCCAATGGAGGGATCAAAAAGACTGTATTCGGCACTGAAGAATTGGCCATGTTGCGGGCGGGTGATCACATCTCGCGTATCGTAGTTAATGGTGGTTGTGACACCGGAACTGAGCGTACTTCCACCCGCATCGTAACGGGAAAAATTATCGCCAGGATGCGGATCGTCGATGTTATCGGCATGATAGGTTGAAAAATCCCAACCCACGCCAACATACAGATTATCCACGATCTGACGCATGATTTGCGGATGCAGGCTAAACGACTGCTGAGTGTATTTCTGTTCGTTGCCTTGTGCCGCGTCATACCCAACGCCCCAAAATCCGGTAGGAATTTTCGCAAGCGATCCATCAACAAACAGCCGCCATTCATCGTCGGCAAAAAACGTGTAGTTCTTCGTTCCCAGCCCCAGCGCACCGCTGGTACTCACAAATCCGGTTAACGAGATAGAAGAATTTTGTGTCACATGATCGTTTGGATCAACGCGGTATACGCCCGCCACCGCAGTCCCCAAACCGAGTTTCAATTCCGGGGTGTAGAACGGTCCTGGCAGCACGCTCCAGTTAATTCCTTTGCTGGCGTCATACTGGTTGTCCGCACCCAATTTACCCAGAAAACCGTCAACTTCTTCGCGCGTCATGGCTTCCGTGGTGCTCGGTGTCATCATGAGGCTTAATAAACCCAAAAATAGCGCACTACTGTTGTTCATTAGAATCGGTATTCGCCTGCCAGGAAGAAGCTATTACGCTCATTAAAGCCTATTTCAGTCAGAATGTTAAAGTTTTGTGTAAGTTCATACTGTGCCCCGATAAGGGTATTCCACGGCGAGGTGAGATGTTGCTGAACATTAAAGCGCCCATCATCAACCAGCGGTTGAAGTGAAGCTGGCAAATGTAAGTCAGACAGGTTGCCTTTGAACTCCTGTTGCACGTCCTGGTACATTGCCCCAACCCAGAAACTCAAATGCGAGGGTCCGGAAATTTGTGGCATATCAAAGCGATAACCGACGCGTGGTGATACGGTCAGCGCCGAGATTTTACCGTCCAGAATATCGAAACTGGTGCGCGTGTAGTTGGTATCCACCAGCGTAAACCAATTTTGATAACCCCCCGCCAGAGTAAAACCGGCGCCATACGTCACGCCTTCAAAATCTAGCGTAAAATCAACATCTTGTAATTCTCCGCTTTGGTACAGACGGTGTACCGCCGAGGCGATGACGCGGTCGGCGCCGGTATAAAGCGAAGGATCGGCATCAACAGACACATTCGATACCGACGACCCCTTGGTGTAGCCCATCAACCCGTAGATATTCAAAAACGGAAATACCCACATATCGAGGCGTAAGTTTTCACTCTCACTGCGCTCACGAGTATTGCCGACATCAATATTAAACATGTCGCTGGGAATCGGATGCGGGCCGAGTTTTAGCCCAGAAAACGTAATGCTGTCGACATCCACATTCTGGCGCATATTCATATAACTGAGGTTCACGCCAAACGGTAGCGGAATGGAATATCCACGCGCGCGTGCTTCATCTCCCCAGATAGGAAATGTGCTGCTTTCGCTCGTCGTATCCGTTGATGCGCCAAACGCCGCACCCGATAAAAGCAGCAACGGCAACGCGTAAACCTGGCAATGTTGCACACCTCTTAAAATTGTTTTCATCATGTTCTCTTTATAGTTTGCTTTGTCAGTCAGGCGGCAAAATCCTTTTACAACCCCGCCCCCACGTTGAAATAGACCGCTTGTTCGTCGTCGCTAAACGCGACATCAATCCCGGTATGCAGCCCATACTCACGCGCTATCAGGTAGCGGAAACCGCCGCCCCACGCCACTTCCGCAGTCTGAAAAATCTCATCGGCATTATTTTCGGCACTCCCCGCGCCCACAAAACCCTGCAACACCCAGCGCGGCGTCATTTGCCACGCAAGCTGCGTTTGCACCGTGCCAACATAATCCCCTTGATAGCGATAACGCGAGATGCCTCGCAAACTAATATAGGGACGTACCATTGGCGGCAAATGGCTGTCGTGGTTCGTAAGGGATTGATAATTTCCTGCCAGCGCCAGGGTGAAATCAGCACTGAGCGGCTGAAAATATTTGCCGTCGATGACCAGCATGTCATACCGATAATCACCGCCGAGAAAACTGGAAAAAAACTGGTATTCAGCAGTGGCAGACAAACCACTATGCGGATAGAAAAAGTTATCCGTGGTGTCATATTCCATCAGCAATCCAACACCGGATGTCGAGCTTTCTTCACCAAGAACACGCTGAAACGTACGGTTGATCAGCTTGTTATCAGCCGTAACTTTCATATTGGCATAGACTTGTGAGCCACCAAGGAAAAACGGAGTATCTGCTACGCGGAACGATAATTTTTGCATACCTCCGTACCCTGTTGTTTGGGTACTAATGCCCTTTCCGCTCTCAAAACCCGCAATATCACCAGAATAAAGATCTATGTTTACATTGGCATAGCCGAGCCCAACCAGGTAACGAATGCTGTCATTGTTCCAGGTATGGCGGTGGCCGCCACCCACAAACCAGGTCCCATTTTGCGTCGCCCCACTGCCAAATGCCGTTATTGCTGGAGGAATGGCCCGACCATCGGTTCGATTTTTCGAAGCTTCACTGTCTGCGGTTTCATGCAAGAAAAGGCCAAACAGCCCGCCCCCATAGCCTACCGCCGGCTCGGTTATCACCACCGGAACCGGTAAGAAACCGTAGCGGTTTTCACTCAAATACTGGCTCATATCCAGCATGCCATCGCTATCGTCTATAAACCCCGCAGCACTGGCAACAATGGGCTGCCACAGCCCAAGCGAGATCAAGACAGCGAGTGCCGTCGTCGATTTATTCATAGCGGTTTATCGGGTTGCACCGCCGTTTGCGGTTCGCAAGAGGTAGACACAGATATCCATGCCAAAGGTAAAAACAGCACCCTAATCATATGCATCACCCAATAAAGATGTCATTTTGTTTTATTATTCAATCATACGAGAAATCTCATTCCCGTCGAATAACTGCTTTGAGCATAGCCCAGCATCAAGCATATTCAAGATAAATAGAGAGAAGTTAGAGGGTTGGAGACAGAAGATTGCAACGATGGAACAGCCAAAGTAAGCGCGGTTTCATCAAAAAAACTTATTAAAGGCGGGGATTAAGGGATTTTAATCACAGCACTGGCGAAAGTGTCATGACCAGTACCAAAGGCTATAACAAAAACGAAAAAACCCGCCGAAGCGGGTTTTAAAATTTCTAGCTTAGTTAACGCTAACCTTACAGGCTAGTTACGTTACCAGCTGCTGGGCCTTTAGCGCCGTTCTCGATTGTGAAGGAAACTTTCTGGCCTTCATCAAGAGATTTGTAACCTTCGTTCTGGATTGCAGAGAAGTGAACGAACAGGTCTTTAGAACCGTCATCTGGAGTGATGAAGCCGAAACCTTTATCAGCGTTGAACCATTTTACCAGACCAGTCATTTTGTTAGACATGTGTATTACCTTTTGAATTAAGTGTGCCTTACGGCGATTTGGTATGCTTTACAGATTTTATGAAGCGGTAGAGGAGCACACGACAAAGGGTATCCAGGGATGACTCTTGAAGGACTGCTTTACTGAGTTGCTTTAAGGGTCTGTACGTCAAACCGATGGACGTATTAACTCATGCTTAGGCGATATATGACAAGGATTATTTTAGCCGTCCATAGGTCTGGAGCTAAAGCCTCCTCCTTTTAGCGCTTCGCTTAGGGGGGGTGAGTGACACCACTTAACACCCCCACCATGTGAGTATAATCTATTGTTAATAATCTATTTTTGCAACGCGCCGCAACGCCGCTGGCGTGACATCTGGCAGGCCAAAAAACTCCATATAAGCCGGGATCATTTCAAATAACATATCTGTACCAGGCTGTATTTGGCAGTCTCTTTCCATCGCTGCGCGTAAAAATGGCGTGATTTCGCTTTTCATCACCACTTCCCCGACAAAACTTCCTGGTGTTATCGCCCCCACCTCCATCGGCAGTTCGTCTTCAGAATTCATACCCAGCGGCGTTGCGTTAACCACAATGGAAAACCCCTTCGGGTTGCGCAACCCCGTCTGCACCGTGAGTGACGGATAGTGGCGACGCAGACGTTTTGCCAGCTCTTCACTACTCGCCGCACGGCTATCAAACAGCGCTAGCGTGTCGACGCCAGCCCCAGCCAATGACGCGGCAATAGCGGAACCGACCCCACCGCTGCCCACCACTAACGCCCGTGCTCCTTTCACCTGAATTCCTTTGCGCAACACACCGCGCACGAAACCGTCACCATCGAACATATCACCGCGCAAGCTACCGTCCGCTTCACGGCGGATGGCATTACAGGCCCCGGCAATTTGCGCCGTGGGGCTTAGACTTTGGACCAATTCACAGGTCGAGACTTTGTGCGGCATGGTCACCAGCGCCCCCACAATATTGGTCATGCGCAATAAAGAAGGGACCAGTTGCGCGTAGTCTTCAGCTTTTACCCCCATCGGCACGACTTTGATATCAATGCCCTGCGCTTCAAACCACGGGTTGTAGATCATCGGCGCTTTGAACGTAGTCGTGGGATAGCCCAGATGAGCGATTAAACGAGTGTTGCCACTAATTTCCATCATTAATCTTCCAGTTCAATACGTTTGATATCGCCAAGAATAAAGACATACGACAATACGCCCAACAGCGCGGCGCCCCCGATATACACCAGCGCATAGAAGAAATTGCCCGTCGCTGCGACAATCAAACCGATGACGAGCGGCGTGATAATAGAAGCCAGGTTTGAGCAGAAATTAAATAAGCCACCCGTCAGCCCCGCCAGATTCTTCGGTGCCATATCGGAAATCAGCGTCCAACCGAGTCCCACCATACCCTGCCCAAAGAATGCGACGGACATAACCATAATCACCAGCGCATCAGTCGGCATCCAGTTAGCCGAGATAATCAGGCTCGCCATCAGCAGGCCCGCGATAATCGGCAATTTACGCGCAATGTTCACCGACCCGGTACGTTTCAGAATCTGGTCAGACACCCAGCCACCAAACATCACACCTACCGCAGCAGCGAGGAACGGCATAATCGCGAAGAAGCCAACTTTTATCCACGGCATATGGCGCTCGGTGGCGAGGTAAGTCGGGAACCAGGTTAGGAAGAAGACCAACGTCGTATTCCCGGCAAATTGGCCAATACCCGCGCCGAGTATCTGGCGGCATTTCACCAGTTTGGCGACATTCGCCCAACTGAAGTTCATCTTCGCTTCAGGTTCAGCCTCTTTCTCGTCATGCCCGATATAGGCAAGTTCAAGATGGTTGGCCGTTTTCGACTCGTGCGGCTCGTGATAAAAACGCCACCACACCAACACAAACAACATCCCCGCAACGCCGACAGTAATAAACATCGTCCGCCAGCCGAAGGTTTCCATAATAAAGAACAACAACGGCGCGAATGCCGCGAGGCCGATGTATTCCCCCACGGTATACACCGCCGTGGCACGGGCGCGTTCTTGTTGTGGGAACCACTTACCGACCACACGGCTATTCACCGGGAAGCACGGTGCCTCACTAATCCCCAGCCCTAAACGGCATAACAGCAGGGTTTTCAGCCCCATCGTCAAACCGTGGAATAAGGTAAATGCCGACCAGAAAAACAGCGCAAGTGCATAGGTAATTTTGCTACCAAAGCGGTCGAGAAAAATACCGCCGGGGATTTGCATGGCCGCGTATGTCCAGGCAAATGCGGAAAATACTACTCCCATGGTTGCCGCACCAATGCCGAGGTCAGCACTCAGTTGCGGCGCAGCAATACCTAATATCGTACGGTCGAGATAGTTAATCATGGTTCCAATAGCCAGAAGGGTCAGGATAACCATTCGGGTACGGGTTCGTTTTACCACTCCAGTTTTCGGGGCGGCGATATCGCCCTGGCCATAACTCGCCATTGTTATTTCCTCTATTGTTGTTTTGTAGGTTACAGGTGCTCACATTGAACCTTAAGGTTCATTTATTGTTTTAAACCACATTACCGCGCCTGCATTGCCGCCAGGCGAACCGCAGCGTTGGTGGCACCATATTGTTGGTAATCCCCCCGCCGTTCGACCAATTCAAAGAAGAAGCGGTCTGGGCGGAACGGCGGTGTGTACGCATGTAAAAACTCTTGCTGGCGAGCATCGCGCTCATAAAGGATATCCAGGCGATCCAGGCCGTGTAATAACGTGTTGTTTACCCCATAACGCGCCAACAAATCATCGTAATAATTTGCTGGAATCGGCAGCAATTTCAACCCGATAGATTGCAGGTTTTCTACCGTCGCCGGTAAATCATCACAGGAAAATGCCGCATGTTGTAGGCCCGTTCCCTGATAACTCGCCACTGAACGTGCTATTTGCGTATCAAGACTGTGCGACATGTTCAGTGGCAGACGAATCGAATGACAAGGGCTGTGCATCACCTGGCTTCTGACTAGCCCATACGGGTCCGGCACGCTCAACTCGTTATCCAACTCAAAGCCAAACACCGCGCGGAAAAACATAATCCAGTTATCGCGGCTGCCTTCAACTAACCCTAATGCCAGATGGTCAATGCCGCGCAATGAGCCCTGGTTCGCCGATTCTGCAAGATCAAAATCCGTTTGATAAATATCACTTTCACACGGTTCTGGTGCTTCAATGAGATAAATCAAGCTGCCGTCAGGGGCACAAATTGCCGCCAGTGCACGCTCGTCCGGGCCGTGCTCTTCATGCCAAATCGGGTAACCAAAATCCTGCGCTCGCTGCAAAACGTTCGCCGCACCTACCACTTTCCAGGCCATTGCACAAAGTGAAACGCCGTGGCGACGATGGAACTCGTCCGCCCAACTATGTGCCTGATGGTTGATAATCACATTCACACCACCGTTGCGCCACAGCGAAACATCCTTGGAACGGTGCTCTCCGGCCTGGTAAAAACCCAGCGGTTGCAAGGCCTCGCCGAGGGCAACGGCATCCTGGGTATCGGTAGCAAACTCTAAAAATTCGATACCCTGATAACTGGCCTGGGGAGCACTGTGAAACAGGGGGGCATCAATTTGCGGGTTGTTAATCCAGGTCTGTTCTTCCAGCCACAGCAGCGAACGATAGCCATCTTTAGCGGTTGGCGCGTTTGGCGTGGCACGGAAATTGTCATTGAAAATCTCCAGCGACCACGGGCCACGATAACCTTTATCCGTCAGCAGGCGGGTAAACTCCACGACCGGCAGTTCCCCTTGCCCAGGGAAGCAGCGGAAATGGCGGCTCCACTCAAGCACATCCATTTTCATCAGTGGTGCATCGGCCAGCTGCAAGAAGGTGATTTTCTCCAGCGGGATGTCGTCGAGATTGATCAGTTGATCGCCGAGCGACAGCACGTGGAAACTATCCAACACCAGTCCCAGCGCCGGGCTGTTAACTTGCTTTACCCGCTCCCAGGCCTGGCGATAACGGTTCACATGAGTGCCCCACGCCAGTGCTTCATAGCCAACCACAATTTCGTTTTGTTGTGCTAATTCAGCCAGATGTGCCAGATCGCTCACCTGTAAATCAATATTGGCAGAGCAGTCCGGTGCCACGTTGCTGCACAGCAACATGGTGTTGCATCCAAGCTCATGCATCAGGGAAAATTTACGCCGCGCACGCTCCAGGTTGCTGGCAAATTGCGATCGCGATGCCCCTTCAAAGTCGCGAAATGGCTGAAACAGCGTGATGGTCAGCCCAAGATCTGCCGCCATTTTCCGCACGTCAGCAGGCGTTCCAGGGTAGTAGAGCAAGTCATTTTCGAAGATTTCAACACCGTCAAAACCAGCAGCCGAGATTGCTGCCAGTTTTTCAGGCAACGTGCCAGAGATAGATACGGTTGCAATTGAACGCTGCATGTTGGCTCCTGGTGGATCGGGACAAGTCGGTTAATGTTGTATCATTTGGTTCATATTGCAAATTTATAGTTAATTAATTGTAAAGTCAGATCACACTGCCAGAAGTTAAAAAAAATAGCGGGCGATTACCGAACAAAACAAAGAAGGGTTACACTTTTCAGTCACTCCCCTGGCAACTAAAAGGCCGACGCAACATGTCAGATAATAACTATCAGCCCCCAAAAGTTTGGACGTGGACAAAAGGCGAAGGTGGCACCTTTGCTAACATAAACCGCCCGATTGCAGGCCCGACTCACGAGCGCACGTTGCCCATCGGCAAGCACCCGTTGCAGCTTTATTCTCTTGGCACACCGAATGGGCAGAAGATAACCATTCTGCTTGAGGAGTTACTGGCGGTAGGCGTGAGCGAGGCGGAATACGACGCTCACCTGATTCGTATTGGCGAAGGGGATCAGTTCTCTAGTGGCTTTGTCGATGTGAACCCGAACTCGAAAATCCCGGCATTGATGGACCATTCGGTGACACCACCAGTCCGCGTCTTTGAGTCCGGAGCTATCTTGCTGTACCTGGCGGAGAAGTTCGGTCATTTCTTGCCAAAAGAGCTTTCGGCACGCACCGAAACCCTGAACTGGTTGTTCTGGCTACAAGGTTCTGCACCTTACCTCGGCGGAGGGTTCGGCCACTTTTATCATTACGCCCCCCTGAAAATTGAGTACGCAATTAACCGCTTCGCAATGGAAACCAAACGCCAGCTGGACGTGCTTGACCGGCAACTGGCAACACATCGTTTTATTGCGGGCGAGGAATATACCATTGCCGATATCGCCATCTGGCCGTGGTACGGCAGCCTGGCAAAAGGTGGGTTGTATGAAGCATCAGAGTTTCTCGACATCGCTTCATATAAAAACTTTGTCCGTTGGGCCGATGAAATCGCCGATCGTCCTGCCGTGAAACGTGGACGCATTGTGAATCGTACTTTCGGAGAGCCATCCCAGCAATTGCATGAACGCCACGACGCCTCTGATTTTGATTTGCGCACTGAAGATAAACTGGTTAAATAACATTCTCTTGGCAGGTTGCAACTGCGGCCTGCCATTTTATTATTTAATAAAAAACAAATTTAATATAGTTTCCTGATAACCGTGCAGGTAAGTTGCCGTCTGAGTTAATTAGTAAGCAAACTGCAAGGAAATATCGTGTTAAAGAAATCCATACTTGTACTCGCCTTCGTTCTCGCGGGTTGTGCTCAACCTCAAGATGAAAAGGTCGAGGCGTTAAATACTATCGACTTCTACGCGACACCATCAACTTCTGCCACGGCTAAGAATAACCCTGTGGAATTAGAAAGCCTGCACAAAACCAATCAGCAGGCGATCGCCAGCCTGACTGCTGAAATTAAAGCGGCACGGGTGGATGATCTGAAAAGTGACGAGGTGTTTAATACTCGCTCTGGAATCGAAAACGTCTTTCAGGCGCTGACACGGCTCGAAGAGTTTGGTGAGCTGAATAATATCTATCTGAAAGACCAGAATAAAAATGGATTAATGCAGATTGGTAAGGTATTAAAACCTCTCTCCGAGAAAAACTCCTGAATATAAAATAAGAGGATGTCCTGATGACATCCTTTTACTCTTCCTGAAAAATCAATCAGTACAGTTGTTTCTCAATCAGTATCTGCTGTAACTGCTGTTTTTGTTCAGCAGTGAGTACACGGCTGACATTAAATACATACTTCGCTCGCTGGTAGCGCACCTGACTCTGAATATCCCCAATGGCAGAAAGTTGTTTCTTCGCCGCACCGTCGTCCCAGACACCGGATTGGAACATATTCACAATTGCATCCTGGGCTAAGGCATCAGTATTTATCTTACTGATCTGTTTTTGTGCATCTTCACGCAGTGTCTTCACTGTCTTCATTTGTTCTGGCGTCAGTTTTAATTGCTGTACCAGGCTATCCTGCGGTAGTGTTTCTGTTGAGGTGGATGCAGAAGCCATACCTGAAACAGCCAGAACCGTTGCCACCATGGCAATTTTAAATATTTTATTCATTCGATACCCTTAAAATAATAAGCATTAATATTAATAGCGCCGTTATATTATTAACGCGACCCGAATGACACGAAATAAACCCCATGTAGCAGAAAGCCACCCTATGTTGCCATAGTGTGGCCTCGTACTGATTACTATTTGATAGTTGCTTACATGGCTCACATCCCTGTGAGCTAAAACAGCATAAAGCCAATGAGCCATGTATTCAAAATACTTTTTATTTAAAAATAAATTTCATTATTTTGATAAAAAAAACCCGCCGGACGGGCGGGATTATTGTATAGGCACTGCAAGATGCACGAACAATATTAAAGGATCGAATCACTCGAATTGACGATATCAATGAGGCTTGATGTATCAATATGATATATTGTAATAGGAGACTTAATCGTCAGCAATTCTATTCATGTATAAAAATAAATTTCTCAGAAGGTTAAATTAACCCCGGCATAACCGCCATCAGCTATGATATGGTCACGGTTCCCATTTTTCCCTTCCATTCCCAAATAGCGATATCCTGCATCAACGGAAAACATTGGACTGACTTTCCAGCGAACACCGGCATTGGCTTCACCGTACTGTGCTACTCCACTTGAGAGCGAATCAGGCGAATAATAAGCATCACCAAATAGGGCAAAATGATCACCCAGTGGAAGCTGTGCTCCACCACCGAGTGCGACGGCATACCCTTCGTCGTTATCATCAGGATTCAGATAAATTGTTTTACCGCCAAGAGTAATTAACACCGATCCCAGCGGGATATTCCAGCCCAGTCCCAGACTCGCAACATCACCGTCGTTATCGTTGTGTGCCCAGTTACCGCTGAAGGTAAAACCGGGTTCATTAGCGCCAAAACTCATACCAAGATTGGTCCATTCAGAACCTGCCTCACCGTGAAATGAGACCGCATTTGCCGAACCTGCGGTCAGAGTCGCAACAACAAGATAAGCCACTTTTAAATATTTCATCGTTTTCCTCTTTTCAACATAGGGTTTTCAGATCAAAAAAAAGCCCGATAGGCACTAATGCATCGGGCAAAACTGACTTTACTGCTTTTTTTTTAAGGTATCTTGGTACTTATTGCTGTGCAGCTACACCGGCAATTTCAACAACAACACGGCGATCAGGTGCCAGGCAGTTAATCAATTCCTGACGCTCAGTCACTGCATCACAAGTTGTTCCAGTAACAGGCTCGCTTGCACCACGGCCTTCTGCCTGGACGTTTTGAGCAGGCATACCTAAACGAACCAGTTCATTAGCAACGGCTTGCGCACGCTTAGCAGACAGATTCAGGTTGTAGTTCTGTGAACCCAGACGGTCAGTAAAGCCGATAACCATAGTGGTCTTATCTTTAGACGCCTGAATTTCTGGGCGGTTGTAGAGTTCACGCACTGCAGCTTCACCTTCTGGAGAAAGCACAGCAGAGTTGAAGGCAAACATAACGTCTGATTTAAGGTTGAAGCGCTGTGGCTCAACAGGTGCTTCTACTGGAGCAGGTGCTGCAACAACAGGTGCTGCTTCAGTTGTACCAAAGCGGTAAACCACACCGGCAGTTACAGTGCTAACATCAGCAGTCATACCAATTTGGTTGGAGTTCCCAACATTGCTAACCCATTGGTATTCAACGCGGCCAGCCCAGTTGTCGTTAAACTCATATTCAGTACCGATAGCCGCCAACGGACGTACACCGGTTTCAAATTTGCTGTTGCCATCTTGTTGAGCTTCTGCGCGATACGCCATTGCACCGGCACGGCCATAGATGTCCCAGTTTTCATTGAAGGAGTAGCTGGCTTTCATTGACAGCTGCAGACCCTGGGAGCCCATTTTGGCACCCGCAACATCGTTGTTGCCTTGAACTTGCATGTTGCCGAGGTAGTCGTAGCCACCTTCAACAGCCAACCATGGATTAATTTGATAACCCGCAAATACACCACCGCCAACATTATCGCTGTCTGTGTCAAAGTCGGTAGCATTGCTCACATTGTCATTAAAATCATTATCACCGTTGCCATCAAAATAATGTGACCAACCTAATTTAGCACCGCCGTACCAAGTATCGGTGTCAGCTGCTGCGTTAGCATTAGTTACTGCGAAGGTGTTAAGTACGATTAATGCAATAAGAGTCTTTTTCATGATAGTCCTTGAAGTCGCCACTGAGAGATTGCTATTTGGTATTAATATTTAAGCGACACATGGTATTCATCTTCCTTAACATAAGGAATTCTATCTTTGTTTAATTTTAAATGAAAAATAACTAGATGAAATTATTGCATAAACACCCCTGTAAAATTAGTATCACCACAATAATTAGCCTGCTTTAGAATTTCTCAGGCAAATTGATAACTTCCAGTAAATAACCGCCACGTCTAATGTCAATATAGCCACCATTTTTTAAAGCAAACATGACATTTAAAATACTGCTACGCGATAAGTGCGTTCTTTCCTGGATATAATCAAGAATTGAAGTTCTTAAACGAGATTCTTCTGGCAGACGATTCATCTCAATAAGATGACCGCGAATGATGGAATAGGTACGTTGTTGCACGACTACCGAGTCACGGTAGAAAAGGTGAGTGGTGTAATAAGCGAGGATAATAGCCACATCTTTCCACAACCCTTCTCGAGTGATTATCTCATGAGCCAGGCTGGCATCCAGACGAAGCATGGTGCACTCGGTTTCTGCACGTAAAATATGGCTACGCAGAGGCTGGATACTCTCAGCAATACCGAACAAGTTCTGACCAGAAACCGTAGCAATGACCAAACCATCGGTTGCACGGAGTACAGAAATCTCACCTTTCTTGAAGACATAGAACTGAGGGACGTCTTTATATTCCCAGTTGATACGCTTACGGGGAATGACATCCATGAGTGTTCCATAGGGCTCAAGGATGGTGAGCAGGCGATCAATGGCGTCTTCTGGGCGTGTCGGTGGAGATATAATCATTTGTTTTCCTGTGATTACTCGCTGTACATGCAGATTCCTTGAAGTATATACCACGCCAACGATCTCGCGGGGGCGTTACCTTGAGGCGTTCGGCGCTTAGATACCACTATGTATTGTAAAACTAAAACAATTTTCAGTAAAATCCTTACAACTGTGTCCATGATGAAAAGAAGTGTAATTTCTTATTTTTCCGATTGCACATTATTGTGATTTTGTGCAATTAAAAAATCGCCTATTATTTATTTTTACACAAAATAAAAGTGGTGCCATCCACCCCTTCTCATTAGTGTCTCCAAACATTTTATTATGGGGGGCACCCAACTATGATTCTGGACTATCTTGCCTTAGGCGCTCTTATATTTGTGGGACTTACGCTCTTTTACGGCATTATTGTTGTGCACGATATCCCCTATGAAATTGCGGTACACCGTAACCATCCACACCAGGATGCAATTCATGCCGCGGGTTGGGTGAGCTTATTCACATTGCATGCAATATGGCCGTTTTTGTGGATCTGGGCGATGTTGTATCGCGAAGATCGTGGCTGGGGATTTGCGACCAAAAACCATGAACTGGATGCGCTTCGTGAGCGTCTGGCTCAACTGGAAGCTCAGCACAAAAATAACACAACAAACCATCAGTAACCGAATTATTGAGCAGGATTCATTGTGGATTTATTACTTATTCTTACATATACCGCAATTTGTGTTGGTATATTTAAATTCTTCAAAATTCCATTAAATAAATGGAGCGTTCCTACTGCAGTATTGGGTGGGGTTATTCTTATTGGCTCCCTTTTGTTATTAATGAATTACAACCATCCATATACCGAACGTGCTCAGATGGTTACCGTTACGGTGCCGATTATCCCTGAAGTATCGGGTGTGGTAGTGGAAGTCACCCCTAACGCCAATAAAATACTGAAGAAAGGCGATTTCCTGTTCCGTATTGACCCAACGGCTTATCAAGCAAAAGTCGAGTCGATTAAAGGTGAAATTGAAAGCGCAGAGCAAAATGTTGAAATGCTTAAAGCGCGTCTGGCTTCCGAAAATGCCGATATCGCCCAGGTCAAAGCGCAACGTGATTTAGCCATGAAAGATGCTGACCGTTACCGCAGTGGCAGTCAGGACAAAATGAAAAGTCCGTTTACTGACCAGGAAGTGGTCCGTGCGCAGCAAACCTATCTGGCAGCACAGGCTCAATGGCGTTCTTCCCTGTCCAAAAGAGACCAAACGTCAGCAGAACTGGGTGCCTTGGTTCATGGCGAAAATGCCGTAGTGTACCGACTGAAGTCCAACCTCAAAGAAGCAGAATACTTCCTTGAGAGAACCGTTATTCGCGCCCCTAGCGACGGTTACGCGACACAGCTTTTCCTGAAACCAGGCATGTTCGTGCGCCCCATACCGCTACGTCCAGTTATGGTGTTCGTACCTGACCAGAAAACCAGTGTGTTTGCCGTGTTCCGCCAAAACTCTGCTCTGCGTTTAACCGCGGGTGATGAAGCCGAAATGGTGTTTAACGGTCTGCCAGGTGGCGTCGTGAAAGGGAAAGTTAAACAAATCCTGCCAGCCATCGCTAACAGCAGTTTTCAGGCTCAAGGCCACTTACAAGGCTTAAGTCTGGATCCAAAACTCGACGGCATTTACGCAGAAATTGAGCTTAGTAACGTCGCAGATGTTGAGCGCTTACCGGCCGGTACCATGGGACAAGTTGCTGTCTATTCAGACTATTTCACCCACGTTTCGATTATCCGCAAAATCCTGCTGCGTATGACGAGTTGGATGCATTATCTCTATATCGATCACTAATTTGAGGTGACACAAGGGGCCCCCATGCAGAAAGCAAAAATTTTCACTCTTTTCGCCGTCGTTATTCTGACGTGGGGAAGCACCTGGCTTGCCATGAAATTCGCGTTGGTCAGCATGCCACCGATTTTTGCCACCGGCCTGCGCTTTTTAAGCGCAGCGCCGCTGCTACTGTGGATGTTGAACACCACCCGCTCATCGTTGCTATTCCCGCAAGGCCACCGCTTTTTCCAGTTCTGCGTGTTCCTGTTCTGTTATTGCCTGCCCTTCACGCTGGTGCTATACGGCGAGCAATACGTTGATGCCAGCACCGCTGCGATAATCTTTGCCGTGATACCGGTTGCTGTGCTGCTGATTTCGATTGTGTTGCTTAACACCCCGACGAGTTTGTTACAACTCATGGGTTCCATGCTGGCACTGCTATCGCTGTTTTGCATCCTGCAAGAAGAAGCCCGTGTAAGCTTGAGCAACAACTGGAAAGGGGGATTAGCCGTAGTTCTCGCTGTTTTCATGCATGCATTTATGTATGTTCTATGCAAGAAACGCAGTTGCCAGGTTTCGCTCTTCACCTTCAACACGCTGCCCTGCCTTGCCGCTGGTTTACTCCTCACGTTGACTGGCGCGATTGTGGAAAAACCAATCCTTGGAAATATTACCTGGCTGTCATTTGCCTCGATTATTTACCTGGGCACCGTGGCAAGTGTGTTTGGGATTTTGTGTTATTCCTCCCTGCAAAAACGTATTTCGACGTTCAGTACCTCGTTGGTATTTATCTGTTTTCCGGTTATTACGGTCATCCTCGAATGCCTGGTGATGGACAGCGTGTTTACACCGACATCGTGGATCCTGCTCGCGGTGATGCTAGGCGGAGTCTTCCTCTCTTTGATCCCTGTGAAGAAGAGAAAAAGAGTCCCGATGACACAACAGCAGTGGAATTAGCACGATTTTTTCTT
The DNA here is from genome assembly GCF_035271705.1 of Buttiauxella sp. Classification (GTDB taxonomy): domain Bacteria; phylum Pseudomonadota; class Gammaproteobacteria; order Enterobacterales; family Enterobacteriaceae; genus Buttiauxella. The sequence goes on along the minus strand of NZ_DATERI010000022.1, from coordinate 3,070 downwards.
CGCCATATTTACAACTCATTAATAGCAGTTAAAAATGAATATTATTTGTTAATAAATATGGTCAATGACAGAAGAGAGCCTCAGGCAGCAGATTCAGAACCTCAAAAAACACAATGCCCGACTCAGGAGAATTGCGCATGACTCGCGCAACAAGCTGAATGCAACTCTTGACGGGACAGGTTTGTGCTTGTGGCAACTCGATGTTAATAGCGGAAAATTGGTCATTTTCAATCGCCGCTGGGGTTCCATGTTAGGTTATCGGCCCAAAGAACTTAGCGCTCATTTTGATGTGTGGCGTGACCATCTGCACCCTGAAGACAAAGATATGGTGCTCACCGCGTTCTATAACCATCTCGAAGGCAAAGCGCCCTATTACGAAGCACTGCACCGCATGCAGGCCAAAAATGGCACCATTACCTGGGTACTTGACCGGGGACGAGTGACCGAATGGAGCGATGATGGCAAACCGTTGAAAGTCACCGGTACCCACATCGACATGACCAAAGAAAAGCAGTACGAGGAGCAGCTTGCGAAGCTCGCCAACCACGACCCGCTCACCGGACTTAACAACCGTCACGCACTGCATGCGCAGTTTGATCTGCTAAAAAAACTCGGCCCGATATCAATCGCTTTTATCGACCTTGATGATTTCAAAAACGTTAACGACACCCTTGGGCATCGTAGCGGCGACGAAGTGCTGTTACAGCTCAGCCAACGTTTTTCCGAAGCCTGCCCCCCAGAAGTGACCATTGGCCGCATGGGTGGTGATGAGTTTATCCTGCTGATGCCGTGGTCGCTGGAGAATGCCGAAATCCAAACCATCGCCCGCCGCTGCCTGGATGCCGCCCTCACTCCCTTTGAGTTAAGCAATGGCACGGCGAAAATCGGCGCATCCATTGGCGTGAATGAATCCTGGGCCAGCGACAACTTTGCCGACGCTGTGATTCGTGCCGATGAATCCATGTACCTGATCAAACGCACCGGCAAGAATAGCATCGCACTGGGTGCCCGTATCCTGATTAACCGTTAGGCCAGATATTTGCGGAACCAGTCGAGGGTTCGCGACCATGCCAGCTCCGCCGCTGCCTTGTCATAACGCGGTGTCGAATCGTTATGAAAACCATGATTCACACCTGGATAGATATACCCTTCGTAGACTTTGTTATTGGCTTTAAGCGCCGTTTCGTATGCCGGCCAGCCCTCGTTAATACGCGAATCCAGCTCCCCATAATGCAGCAATATTGGCGCTTTGATACGCGGCACATCTTCCGCTTTCGGCTGGCGTCCGTAGAACGGTACAGCGGCTGCTAATTCCGGATAGGCCACCGCCGCCGCGTTAGCGACTCCACCACCGTAACAAAATCCAGTAATACCGACTTTTCCCGTCACCGCTTCGTGGTGCATCAAGAACTCGATCGCTGCGAAGAAATCGTTCATCAGTTTGGTAGGATCAACCTGAGATTGCAGTTCGCGCCCTTTCTCGTCATTGCCCGGATACCCGCCGACCGAGCTCAAACCGTCCGGTGCCAGCGCAATAAATCCCGCTTTGGCTACACGACGCGCCACATCTTCTATGTAGGGATTAAGCCCACGGTTTTCATGTACTACCACCACGCCGGGTACTTTACCCGCGACTTTTGCGGGGCGAACCATGTAGCCTCTCACCTGCCCGTGTCCTTGCGGGCTCGGGTACTGAATATATTCAGCCACAATATCGGGATCGGTAAATTCCACTTGCTGGGCAAAGGTGTAATTTGGCGTCAGCAAGGTGCCAAGTGCCACCGCCGACAACCCGCCAACCACAAATTTCCCTGCGAGATCGAGAAACTCACGTTTGCTGATTTTGCCATGGACGTAGAAATCAAAATATTCGAGTAATTCAGGAGGGAAATCTTTTGCGGTAAGTCTGGTCATTGGCAGGCCCTTCATCGGTAAAAGATGATTAAATCATGGCCTGCATTTGATGATTCTGCCTGCAACTACCTGGCAGATATTCTAAATAATTCGAATTTTGTAGGGTGGATAAGCGCAAGCGTCATCCACCCATACCATCACGCTTATCGGGTGACGTTAACTCGCCAGATCCCAAAGCACACCAACACCAACGCCAGGGCATAACGCCATTCCAGAATACTTTCTTGCAGGAAGATGGCCGAAAGCACTGCGCCAGATACTGGGATCAGGAAGTTAAACGGCGCAATCATTCCCACGCGGTTGTGTTTGAGCAGCATGCTCCACAACGCAAATGCCACGGAAGATAGCAACGCCAGATAGCCAAGAATAGCCACCGACTCCAGACCATGAAACTCAAGCCGCCCACCGCTTGCGTAGCCTCCAACGGTCAGCACCACACCACCGATGGCCAATTGCCAGCCAGTCATGATGGTCGGGTCCATGGTTTGCGAAATACGCTTTCCGTACAGTGACGCGGCAGAAAGAATAAACGCCGCCAGCACCACGAAACCGTCACCCATCCAGCTAAAACTGAAGTCCATCAACTGGCTGTTGAAGTTCACCACCATGACACCGGCAAACCCCAGCACGCAGCCCACCACTTTGTTAATACTGAGCTTGTCGTTTTGATAGATAAAATGCGCCAGCAGCACGCTAAAGAAAGTGCCAGTGGCATTCATAATTGAGCCTTTCACGCCGGTGGTATAGGCGAGACCAATATAAAAGAAGATATATTGAATGGCAGTTTGGGTGACACCTAACAACGCGAGTTGTGAAAACTGGTGGCGGGATAAACGCGCAATCGGCTTGCCTTGCAGCATCGCAAACACCAGCAATAACAGGCCCGCGATGACAAAACGGTAACCTGCGAAGACAATTTTGCCAGGTAAATCGTCCGTCGCTATCTGAAAAATCTCATAACCGTTTTTAATTGCCGGGTAAGCACTTCCCCATAACAAGCAACAAAAAGCGGCTCCCATCCATGCGAATTTCTTATTAGTAAACAGCGAAACGTTATTGCTCACGCATCTTCCCTTGCCAAAAAATTAAACTGCCGTTTCAGAATCGGCCATTATCCGTTAATACAGAAAAATAGCGATAGCGCCACTCACAGTTT
>NZ_DATERI010000021.1:0-5995 GCF_035271705.1 Buttiauxella sp. | reverse complement strand
TACCCTCGATAAAAATAAATTCAGCCGCCTCTTTTACTGCAGTTTGTCACTTTTTTCGCATTTAAATTGCAAAAAGATATGAATGAGAACAGTCATATTCAGTAGAGCGATGCATTATTCCTTCATTGTGGAGACTTCTTGAAGGCCTGTTAATGGTTTACCATTGGCTTATGCAGCACCCGACAACAATGATTGGCACATGGAGAAGGTTTTAGTGGGATTTCAGTTTAATAACAGCACGTTAAACAACACTCAAGGGCGGAAGTAAACTTGGACAATACAACGCAACAACCGACCTTCCTTTTTCATGATTATGAAACTTTCGGCAAAAGCCCGTCCCTTGACCGCCCAGCGCAATTCGCGGCTATTCGCACTGACTCTCAATTTAACGTTATTGGCGAACCGGAAGTCTTTTACTGCAAACCAGCAGATGACTATTTGCCTCAGCCAGAAGCGGTAATGATTACCGGCATTACACCGCAGCAAGCTCTTAAGCAGGGCGTCAATGAAGCGGATTTTGCTAAACGTATCCATTCTATTTTTACGCTGCCGAAAACCTGTGTCGTCGGCTACAACAACGTGCGTTTTGATGACGAAGTCACGCGTAATATTTTCTACCGCAACTTTTATGATCCCTATGGCTGGAGCTGGCAGAACGATAACTCGCGCTGGGATTTGCTCGACGTGATGCGTGCCTGTTATGCGCTGCGCCCGGAAGGCATTGTCTGGCCGGAGAACGATGAAGGGTTGCCAAGTTTTCGCCTCGAACATTTGACCAAAGCCAACGGTATTGAACATGCTAACGCGCATGATGCGATGTCCGACGTGTACGCCACCATCGCGATGGCGCAACTGGTCAAAACTCGCCAGCCACGCCTGTTTGATTATCTCTACAGCTACCGCTCCAAGCACAAACTCACCACATTGATTGATATTCCGCAGATGAAACCGCTGGTACATGTCTCGGGAATGTTTGGCGCATGGCGCGGAAACACCAGTTGGATTGCCCCGCTGGCCTGGCACCCGGATAACAAAAATGCGGTGATTATGGTGGATTTAGCGGGTGATATTTCGCCGTTGCTGGAGCTGGACGCTGATACGTTACGCGAACGTTTATATACACCGAAAGCCGCACTGGGCGATGCTGCAGCCGTGCCGATAAAACTGGTGCATCTGAATAAATGCCCGGTTCTGGCGGTCGCTAACACACTCAGACCGGAAGATGCGGAACGGTTAGGAATCGATCGTAAGCGTTGTCTGGATAACCTGAAGTTGCTGCGCGAGCACCCTTTGGTGCGTGAAAAAGCGCTGGCTATCTTTGCAGAAGCAGAGCCTTTTGTGCCTTCCGATAATATCGATGCGCAACTGTACAACGGCTTTTTCAGCGATGCCGACCGCGCAGCTATGCGCATAGTGCTGCAAACCGATCCTCAGAATCTGCCCGCGCTGGATATTACTTTTGCCGATAAGCGTATTGAGAGATTGCTGTTTAATTATCGGGCGCGTAACTTCCCGGGTACCCTGGATGAAGCCGAGCAGCAGCGCTGGTTGCAGCACCGTCGTGATGTGTTATCTCAGGAAGCGTTGCAAGCCTACGCGCAAGAACTGGAAGCGCTGTATAACCTGCATGAAGATGATAAAGAAAAGACTGCGTTACTTAAGGCATTGTTTGAGTACGCGCAGTTTTTGGTGGGTTAATAATCGTGGTTAACCGATAACACCGTTCACTTAAGCCAATGAATTAGGGGAAACATCGGGATTTGGTTCCCGGAGGGACACTAAACCCGGTGGTCGCCCCGGATATCTCGTTATTCACTTAAGCCAATGAATGAGAGGAAACACCGGGATTTGATTCCCAGAGGGACGCCAAACCCGGTGGTCGCCCCGGATATCTCATTATTCACTTAAGCCAATGAATGAGGGGAAACACCGGGATTTGGTTCCCGGAGGGACGCCAAACCCGGTGGTCGCCCCGGATATCTCGTTCTTAAACTAACAGTGTTAGCTTTCGCGGCCTTTTTCGACTGCAGCTTTACGCTAAATCTTCGTTGAATTGCGGAACCGGATTACGGAAGCGACGCGTCACGAAGGCCAGATAGGTCAGGCCAATAGCCGCCCAAATCAGCCCCAGAATCATCGAACTTTCTTCCAGGTTAAGCCACAGCGCACCTACTGTCAGCGCACCACACAATGGCAACACCAGATAGTTGATGTGATCTTTAATGGACTTGTTACGGCCTTCGCGGATCCAGAACTGGGAAATCACCGACAGGTTCACGAAGGTGAACGCCACCAGCGCACCAAAGTTAATCAGTGCCGTTGCAGTGACCAGGTCAAACTTGACGGCGAACAGTGCAATGATACCCACCAGAACCACGTTCAGCGCAGGGGTACGCCATTGCGGATGAATGTAGCCGAAGAAACGCTCCGGGAACACACCATCACGGCCCATCACATACATCAGGCGAGAAACGCCCGCGTGTGCCGCCATACCCGAAGCCAGAACGGTCACACAGGAGAAAATCAGGATACCGAACTGGAAGGTTTTACCTGCCACGAACAGCATGATTTCTGGCTGTGATGCATCCGGATCCTGGAAGCGAGAAATATCCGGGAAGTACAGTTGCAGGAAGTAGGACACCACAACGAAGATCACGCCGCCAATCAGGGCAGTCAAGAAAATCGCTTTCGGGATAACACGCCCTGCATCTTTGGTTTCTTCGGACAGCGAGCTAATGCCGTCAAATCCGAGGAACGAGAAGCATAATATGGTCGCACCCGTAATCATCGGCACCACATTTGCGTTCTCTGACCAGAATGGCCGCGTACTGGTTAACGTGCCAGCACCTTCGCCATGGGCGACGCCGTAAATCACCAGACCGGTAATCACAACCATCACCACCATCTGCAACACAACAATCAGGCTGTTGAAGTTTGCCACGGTTTTAATGCCGCGCAGATTGGAGATAGTCATAAAGCCAACCAGAAGCACCACGAAAATCCACGACGGGATAGACGGTACTAAGGCTTCAAAATAGATTTTAGCCAGCAGAATGTTGATCATCGGCATAAACAAATAATCAAGCAACGCAGACCAGCCCACCATAAAGCCAACCACGGGGTGGATTGCTTTTTGAGCGTAGGTATAAGCGGAACCCGCAGATGGGAAGCGGCGTACTAGCTTTCCATAACTTAACGCGGTGAACAAAATTGCCACAAGGGCAAACGCGTAAGCCGTAGCGACATGTCCGTCGGTAAGGCCAGATACAATCCCAAATGTATCGAACAAGGTCATAGGCTGCATATAAGCAAGGCCTATCATAACTACCGGCATGAGCGTAAGACTCTTACGGAGTTCAACACGAGATTTTGCACCTGTGGTGACGTTAAGCGACATGGTTATTCCCCCAAACGGTGAATACCTGTGCAAAAGCAAAAAGCTGCCCCATCTGAATTTCCTCGGCGACACGACTGTCGTTTTTTAAAAGCTAATATCTATCCGGTACGAAGCCCGGCCTCTTGTTTTTTTTGGCGAATGCCTGTTTAACTGCTTGAACTTAATGCAAAAAAATAACCGACGTGTTTACGTCGGTTTTTTGTTCTCATTTAGTGAGGCGCGTATTTTGCACTAATTCGAGGCAAGAAGACAAGATGTTAAGACCCTCATTAACAATTTCTTTTTCAGCTGTTAATGGGACGAGAAAACGAATCACATTAGCACGCACGCCACAGGACAATAAAACCAGTCCCTGCTTGCCGGCTTCTTTGACAATTGCCTGAGTTAATTCTTTATTCGGGCGATGGCTGTCACGCTCTTCCACCAATTCCATCGCAATCATCGCTCCGTATCCGCGCACATCGCCGATGCAGTCAAATTGCTCTGCCATCTCCTGTAAACGACGGGTGATTAGCTCACCAATTTCTTGTGCGCGCGTGTTGAGACTTTCCTTTTCTATGATTTCGGTAACGGCCAACGCCGCTGCAATCGCCACGGGTGACCCTGCATACGTACCACCCAAACCACCCGGCATCGCTTTATCAAACAGCGATTTCTTGCCGACTAACGCAGACAACGGGAAACCGCCCGCCAGGCTTTTCGCCATGGTGACGAGATCCGGTTCCACGCCGCTGTGTTCAATGGCAAAGGTTTTACCGGTACGGCAAAAACCACTTTGAATTTCGTCGGCAATCAATACGATACCGTGTTTGTCACACAGCGCACGTAGTTGTTTCATAAAGGAAGGCGATGCGGCGTAGAAGCCCCCTTCCCCTTGCACCGGTTCAATAATAATGGCGGCGACTTCATCGGGTGAGACATCAGCGGCAAAAATACCTGCCAGTGACGCCAGTGCCTGGGTGTCACTCACACCAAGATACGCGGCAGGATAAGGTGCGTGATAAATTCCGGCAGGGAATGGACCATAACCTTTTTTATATGGTTGAACTTTGCCCGTTAACGCCATGCCCAGCAGCGTGCGCCCATGGAACGCGCCACGAAATGCGATAATGGCCGAACGCCCAGTCGCAATACGCGCCACTTTAATGGCATTTTCCACCGCCTCCGCCCCCGTTGTCAGCAACAAGGTTTGGCAAGGCGCGCTTATCGGCACCAGTGTATTCAGCCGTTCGGCAAGTTCGATATAGTTGCCGTAAGGCGTGACCTGGAAACAAGGATGGGTAAATTGTTCAAGCTGTTGACGCACCGCGTCAATGACTGCTGGATGGTTATGCCCGGTATTCAGCACTGCAATACCAGAAGCGAAATCAATATAGCGTTTGCCTTCCACGTCCCAAATTTCTGCATTTCTCGCTTTTTCAACGTAGACCGACAACGCATTGCCGACTCCATGCGGAACTGCTTGCTCACGCCGTGACTGCCATTGCTGATTGGTTTGCTTCATACAGACTCCTTGCGCACAAAAAACCTCTGCAAAACCAAGCAGAGGAGAGAATTTAAACGCGAAGACATTTTAAAAAGATTTAGAGATATAGCCCCATTATTAACCATAGATGTGAGGTGCAGGCTTCGCCACTCGCCCATTCGTATTATTTTTGCAAGGTTCCATACACCCCCGCGATTTCAGGATTTGTGACAATTTGTTCGCGCCACCATTCGCTGGCAAGCCCTGCGGTTTGCTCGTTCCAGCCAATCCACACCGGGACAAATGGCACATGGGAAGTCACTTGTTTTTCGATTAAAACCCCGCTTTCGATAAAACGCTGCGCCATGTAACGCGGAACGTAGCCGCAGCCAATGCCGCTTATCTGCAATTCGAGTTTGGTTTTGAAATCAAAGACGGTGATGGCCTCTTGATCTTCGAGTAAATGCATCGAACGTGACGGTTCAAGGCGCGAAGTATCCCCGACGATCACTGCGCGGCTGCGTTTTATAACGCGCCGGTTCAGCGGCTCTTCGGCGTCCGCTAGCGGATGATGCGGAGCAACGACAAATATGCTTTCGAGTTGGCCGAGCAAGGTAAAACCGAAGCCGCTGATTGAAGGGGGATCGCTCATCGCTCCGACGATAATATCGGCACGCCCTTCGGTGAGCGCTTCCCATGAGCCCCCCAGCACACCGTTGATGAATTTCAGCCGCGTCACACTGTAATTTTTATAGAACGCTTCAATGAGGGGAGTCAGCAGTGAAAACGGAAACGAATCATCCACGCCGATCACCAGTTCGTTCTCCCACCCCTGATGCAATTTGATAGCTTGCTGTTCAAGTTCGCGCACCGTATGCAGCACTTCACGGCCTTTTTCCAACAGGAGCTGGCCGGTTCGCGTAAATCGTGCACGGTGACCTGAGCGGTCAAGAATCTGGATATTGAGATCGTTCTCGAGTTTTTGAACGGTGTAACTGAGCGCGGAAGGCGTTTTAAAGAGCTTTGTTGCCGCCGCAGCAAAGCTCCCTTCTTTATCGAGGGTATCGAGAATTATCAACACATCCAGCAGTGGTTTCATACTCGTTCCTGACAGTCACGAGTCATGCCCCACA
>NZ_DATERI010000020.1:0-2728 GCF_035271705.1 Buttiauxella sp. | reverse complement strand
ATCTATGGGCCTGGGACGCTGCAAGCAGCGTTCAAATTTGTTCCAGACAAATTTGTTGCTCCCTTGCCGCCTACCTGCAACGCGAATTAATTAGGGAAATTGTTTTGTCATTTTGTGGTTTGTAGGTCGGGTAGGCGCATCGTCACCCGATGTATAGACACTCAATAACATCACTCCTCCTCAAACGCCGCATAGCTCTCCACCAGAAAATCAATAAACGCTCTGACCGCCGGCAGCTGGCCTCGCCGCGAAGGAAACACCACGTGAATTACTTCCCGTCTTGCGCGCCATTCCGGTAACAAATGCACCAGAGTTCCCTGTGCAATTTGCTGGTGAATCATCAAAATCGGTAACTGAACAATCCCCACTCCTGCCAGAGCGGCAGCGCGCAGCGCAATCATATCGGTGGTCACAAAACGTGGTTTGTGGTGCAGCGTCACTTCCTGATTATCTGGGCCAAACAGGCACCAACGATAAATCTGCTGTGGTTTGGATAACGCAAGACTCGGCCAATGCTGAAGATCAGCGGGAGATGCAGGTTTGGTCAAGCGCTCAACCAGTTCGGGGCTGGCGACCAGGCACATCCCGCGATCCGCCAGTTTGCGCATCACCAACTCACTGTCATCCAGCGGCAATGGGCGCACTCGTACGGCTAAATCGACATTCTCATTGAGCACATCAACCTGGCGATTAGTCTCCTCAAGCTGCACGGTAACTTGCGGATACTTCGTCATAAATCGCGCCAACATCTCGCCGATATGCGCATGCAGCAAAGCAATCGGGCATGTTAGGCGAATCAGCCCGCGCGGTTCAGCACGCAGCGAATTTATCGCTTCCTTTGCCGCTTCAGCTTCGATAATCATCGCTTTGCAATGGCGATAAAAAATCTGCCCAGCCTCGGTCACAGTGAAACTGCGCGTTGAACGCTGAATCAGGCGGGTTTCCAGGCTTTCTTCTAGCAGCGCAATACGCCGACTCAAGCGCGACTTGGGAATACCGATAACGCGGCTGGCAGGAGAAAACCCCCCGTTATCGACCACTTGCACGAAGTACCACAGATCATTGAGGTCTTGCATTGCTATTGTCCCGTGTGTGGAACACTGAGTTCATTTTAAGAGTCTACCGCGGATTTCGTCTTATGAGTAAGCTTTATCCCAACAGAAATCGACACTCAATGGAGATAACGATGAAATCAATTCTTGGCGTTTATTCAGCACCTGCTTCCCACTGGGTGGGTGATGGATTTCCGGTTCGCTCACTGTTTTCTTATTCAAAATTTGAAAAACAGCTCAGCCCATTCCTGCTGCTGGATTACGCAGGCCCGGCAGATTTTAAACCGAGCAACAAAGGACAACGCGGCGTAGATGTCCATCCGCATCGTGGTTTTGAAACGGTCACCATCGTTTACAAAGGCGAAGTGGCGCACCGCGACTCCACCGGCAGTGGCGGGGTGATTGGCCCAGGCGACGTGCAATGGATGACCGCCGGTAGTGGCATTTTGCACGAAGAGTTTCACTCGCCGGCTTTCAGTGAGCAGGGTGGTGCGCTGGAGATGGTACAGCTGTGGGTGAATTTGCCAGCAAAAGATAAATCAACGCCACCGAACTACCAGTCGATTACCGATGGGGATATTCCGGTTGTGACCTTGCCTGATAACGCCGGCCAGGTGCGTGTGATCGCCGGTGAAATGGACGGCAAAAAAGGCCCGGCACGGTCGTTTTCACCGCTACGAGTCCTGGATATGCGTCTGAATCGGCAAAGTACGACACAACTGACCTTACCTGACGGTTGGAACACAGCACTTGTGGTGCTCAAAGGTACGGTGCAGGTCAACGGCCAGGAAGTGGTTCGTGAAGCGCAACTCGTGGTGCTGGATGCGAAAGGTGAAACCGTCACCCTGGAAGCCAATAACGACGCCGTCGTGCTGGTGTTGAGCGGTGAGCCGCTTAACGAGCCTGTTGTCGGTTACGGACCGTTTGTGATGAACACCCGTGAAGAGATTAAAGAGGCTATCGACGATTTTAATCAGGGTAAATTTGGTCAGAATATTGCCTAAATTATTCCCCTTGTGCGGGACATCGCGCAGGGGGAATATCTTTTCCTATACCGGCGCGCGGGGCTAATGTTAGGCTATGGCCCACTCTTTTTTCAGAAGTCAGAGCGATGCAAACCAGTCCTTTACTTACCACCCTTATGGAATCCCTGCGCTGCCTGCCGGGCGTTGGCCCTAAGTCTGCACAACGTATGGCGTTTGCGCTTTTGCAACGTGACCGCAGTGGTGGAATGCGTCTTGCTCAAGCATTGACTCGCGCCATGTCCGAAATTGGGCACTGTGCAGATTGCCGCACGTTTACCGAACAAGAAGTCTGCGCTATTTGCTCCAACCCGCGTCGTCGGGAAAATGGCCAGATTTGCGTAGTAGAAACCCCAGCGGATATTCACGCTATCGAAGCGACTGGCCAGTTTTCTGGGCGCTATTTTGTGCTGATGGGGCACCTTTCTCCTCTGGATGGCATTGGCCCGCAGGACATCGGTCTCGACAGGCTTGAACAGCGTCTGGAAACCGAAACCATTAAAGAGCTGATTCTGGCGACCAACCCGACCGTTGAAGGCGAAGCGACAGCGAACTACATTGCCGAACTTTGCGGGCAATATGGCGTCGATGCCAGTCGTATCGCACACGGTGTTCCGGTGGGTGGCGAGCTGGAAATGGTAGATGGGACTACGC
>NZ_DATERI010000019.1:0-17015 GCF_035271705.1 Buttiauxella sp. | reverse complement strand
CTGGGGCGCTGAGCGTCAGGTTGTTGCGACTGCAACATTCCGCTTCTAAGAGTATTCGGGCACGGTTCGCCGTGCCCATTAACAAAGTTGGCTACCATGCAGGACAAACACCTTCTTCCCGATACCACGTTTAGCCTCACTGACGTTACCTTCCGCGTACCCGGTCGCACGCTTCTCCACCCCTTGTCGATGACCTTTCCCATGGGAAAAGTCACAGGCCTGATTGGGCACAACGGCTCGGGCAAATCGACATTGCTCAAAATGCTTGGCCGTCATCAGAATCCCTCTGATGGAGACATTCATCTCAACGATCAACCACTGGATAGCTGGAGCAGCAAGGAATTTGCGCGCAAAGTCGCGTATTTGCCGCAGCAACTTCCGGCTGCCGAAGGGATGACAGTGCGTGAACTGGTGGCAATTGGTCGTTATCCATGGCATGGCGCGCTCGGTCGTTTCGGTGCGGCAGACAGGGAGTTGGTTGAAGAGGCGATTACGCTGGTCGGGCTGAAGCCGTTTGCTCATCGCCTTGTGGATAGCCTTTCCGGTGGCGAGCGCCAACGTGCGTGGATTGCCATGCTGGTGGCACAAGATAGCCGCTGCCTGTTGCTTGATGAGCCGACATCGGCGCTGGATATTGCCCACCAGGTTGACGTGCTGGCGCTTATCCATCGTCTTAGCCAGGAACGTGGCCTGACGGTGATTGCGGTTCTGCACGATATCAATATGGCCGCCCGCTATTGCGATAACCTTGTGGCGCTGCGCGGGGGTGAAATGATTGCCCAGGGTAGCCCGGTTGACCTGATGCAAAGCGCAACGCTTGAGCAGATTTACGGTATTCCAATGGGCATTCTGCCACATCCTGCGGGTGCGGCCCCGGTAAGCTTTGTTTACTGATGAGTGAGCTGATTAATCCTTTCATGAGCCGTCGCCAGTTGCTAACGGCGCTGGCGCTCTCTCCGCTGTTGCTCAAAATGGGCAATGTACAGGCTGCAACCATTGATCCTCATCGTATTGTGGCGCTGGAATGGTTGCCCGTCGAACTGATGCTGGCGCTGGGCATCACGCCTTACGCGATGGCAGATATCAAGAATTATCAAGCCTGGGTCGGCGAGCCAAAATTGCCGGAAGGCATTATTGAAGTTGGCTTGCGCACCGAACCTAATCTCGAACTTTTGACGCAGTTAAAACCGTCACTGATCCTCTATTCCGCAGGCTACGGTCCACAGCCTGAAATAATGGCGCGTATCGCTCCAGGTCTGGGCTTTAGTTTCAACGATGGTTCCGGTCAGCCGCTGACGGTCGCTCGCAAATCACTGACAGAACTGGGTGAGAAACTCGGCATGCAGCAAGCGGCCAGCGATCACTTACGCAAGTTCGACCAATTTATCGAGCAGATGAAACCCCGCTTCGCCTCGCGCGGTGACAAGCCAGTATTGTTGATGACCCTGTTAGATTCACGCCATGCGCTGATTATTGGGAAAAACAGTCTTTTCCAACAGGTGATGGATTTATTAGGTGTGAAAAATGCCTGGTCTGGCGAAACCAACTTCTGGGGAAGTGCGGTCGTAGGCCTCGAGCGTTTGGCCGAAGTCAAAGATGCCGACGTTATTTGCCTTGATCACAATAACGACGCTGAAATGGCGCGAGTGATGGCGACACCTTTATGGAACGCGATGCCTTTTGTTCGTCAGAATCGTTTCCAGCGCGTTCCTCCCGTATGGCTGTATGGCGCAACGCTTTCCGCCATGAACTTCACGACTATGCTGGCCAAAGCCATAGGGAGCAACGCGTGAAACATCGTTATGCCTTGTTCCCAGCGTTGCTTTTATCGCTGCTGTTTATTGTTGCCAGTGTGCTGACGCTGCATAACCTGAATGCACAACTTCCTTCTGCGCAGTGGAGTTCGGCCTGGTGGCAACCCAATATTGATGACATCAATCAGATGTTGTTCCACTACAGCTTACTTCCGCGTCTTGCCATCTCGTTACTGGTTGGAGCCGGGCTTGGGTTGGTTGGCGTGCTATTCCAGCAAGTGCTGCGTAACCCGCTTGCCGAACCGACCACACTTGGCGTGGCAAGTGGCGCACAGTTAGGTATTACCGTGGCTACGTTGTGGGCGCTGCCGGGTGGTTTTGCTACACAACAGTTTGCGGCATTGGTCGGGGCGGGCGTTGTCGGTTTACTGGTATTTGGTGTCGCCTGGGGTAAACGTTTATCACCGGTCACGCTGATCCTCGCGGGCCTGGTACTGAGTCTGTATTGCGGTGCGGTAAACCAGTTATTAGCGATTTTCCATCACGACCAATTACAGAACATGTTCCTCTGGAGTACCGGTTCGCTGAATCAGCAAGACTGGGACATCGTCAACGGCCTGTGGCCGCGCTTGGTTGGCGGTTTGTTGTTAACGCTGCTGTTGCTGCGCCCGCTAACGCTGATGGGGCTCGATGATGGTGTGGCGCGTAATCTGGGGCTGGCTCTTTCGATGGTGCGCCTTGCGACACTGGTGCTGGCGATTGCCATCAGTGCGTTGCTGGTTAATGCGGTGGGAATTATCGGTTTTATCGGCCTGTTCGCCCCGTTATTGGCGAAAATGCTCGGGGCACGGCGCCTGATTGCGCGTTTGTTGCTGGCTCCGCTCATTGGTGCGTTGATTTTATGGCTGTCAGACCAATCGGTTATCTGGCTTACCAGCGCGTGGCGTGAAATTTCGACCGGTACGGTGACGGCACTGATTGGCGCACCATTGTTGCTATGGCTGCTGCCGCGCTTGCGTACGGTTGGCTCGCCGGCAATGAACCAGGGGGATAACGTCCCGGTAGAGCGTCATCATCTGGGCTGGTGGGCATTAATGGGTAGCGGCGTATTGGCGCTGGTTATCGTCACCGCATTGACGTTGGGGCGTGATGCAGGCGGCTGGAACTGGGTGAACGGTTCGTTATTCCACGACTTGTTGCAGTGGCGTTGGCCACGCGTCTTAGCGGCGCTGACTGCAGGCATGATGCTGGCGGTTGCCGGTAGCGTTATCCAGCGTCTGACGGGTAATGCGATGGCAAGCCCGGAAGTATTAGGGATAAGCTCAGGTGCTGCATTTGGTGTCGTGATGATGCTGTTTATCGTTCCGGGTAATGCATTCGCCTGGTTGCTGCCAGCGGGCAGTCTTGGTGCTGCCGTTACGCTGTTGGTTATCATGGTGACGGCCAGTCGTGGTGGTTTTTCTCCGCAGCGCATGTTGTTGGCTGGGATGGCGCTCAGTACGGCATTTACCATGTTGCTGATGTTATTGATGGCGAGCGGTGATCCGCGCATGGCGGGGATACTCACCTGGATTTCCGGCTCGACCTATAACGTGGCCGGCGATCAGGCAGTCAAAACGTTAATCTTGATGGTGATTTTGTTTGCACTGACGCCGCTGTGTCGCCGTTGGTTGATGATTCTGCCTCTGGGAGGGGCAACCGCGCGTGCAATTGGTATGGCATTGACGCCATCGCGTTTTGCACTGCTTTTGCTGGCAGCAACGTTAACCGCCGCGGCAACCATGACCGTTGGCCCGCTCAGTTTTGTTGGCTTAATGGCACCGCATATTGCGCGTATGCTTGGTTTTAGACGCGCGATGCCACAGTTGATGATGTCGGCGTTGTTAGGTGGCATGTTGATGGTGGCGGCGGACTGGTGTGGAAGAATGATTTTATTCCCGGATCAGGTTCCGGCGGGGCTGTTGGCAACGTTTATCGGTGCACCGTATTTCGTCTATTTGCTGCGTAAGCAGACTCGCTAATTGCGGTGGATGACGCTTTGTTTATCCACCCTACAAATGTTCCGTAGGGCGAATAAGCAAAGCGTCATCCGCCCTTGCTACATGTGATTACAGCTTCGCGAACACCCGACGTGCGGCGTCAATCGTCTTCTGAATATCTTCTTTCGAATGTGCAACAGACATAAAGCCTGCTTCAAACGCAGACGGTGCCAGGTAAACGCCTTCTTCCAGCATTAAGTGGAAGAACTTCTTGAACCGTTCTACATCACACGCCATCACATCCTGGTAGCAGGTTACGCTCGCGGCATCGGTGAAGAACAGACCGAACATGCCGCCAACGTTGTTAACGACCAATGAAATGTTTTCATCTTTCGCCGCATTCAGAAGCCCATCGGCCAGCATTTGAGTCAGCTCGGTCAACGTCTGATGAATACCCGGTTTCGCAACTTCGGTCAGACACGCGTAACCGGCTGCCATCGCAATTGGGTTACCAGAAAGCGTACCTGCCTGATAAACCGGCCCAGTGGGTGCAAGCGCGTCCATGATTTCACGACGACCGCCGAAAGCGCCTACTGGCATACCGCCACCAATAATCTTGCCCAAACAGGTTAAGTCTGGCTCAACACCGTAGTAAGACTGCGCACCTGCCAGTGCGACACGGAAACCGGTCATCACTTCGTCGATAATAAACAGTGCGCCAAACTCGTCACACAGTGCACGCAGCCCTGGCAGGAAGTCAGCGTTTGGTGGAATGCAGTTCATGTTGCCCGCGACAGGCTCAACAATAATGCAGGCGATCTCTTGCGGATATTGCTCAAACGCTTCGCGTACTGAGGCAAGACAGTTATAGGTGCAGGTGAGGGTATGTTTGGCGAAATCTGCCGGAACACCCGGTGAGTTTGGTTGGCCGAGGGTTAGTGCGCCAGAACCGGCTTTCACCAACAGGCAGTCGGCGTGGCCGTGGTAACAGCCTTCGAATTTGACGATTTTGTCGCGGCCAGTGAAGCCACGCGCAAGGCGAATTGCGCTCATGGTGGCTTCAGTACCGGAGTTCACCATACGCACCATATCCATGGTTGGAACCAGTTCAGTCACCAGCTCCGCCATTTTGACTTCCATCTCGGTAGGCGCGCCAAAGCTCAGGCCGCGTTCAACTGCTTCAATCACGGCATTGCGGATTGCCGGATGGTTATGGCCCAGAACCATGGGTCCCCATGAACCGACATAATCAATATAGGCCTTGCCGTCAGCGTCATACAGGTAAGCCCCGTCAGCGCGTTCGATAAACAGCGGCACACCGCCGACTCCTGTAAAAGCACGAACCGGTGAGTTCACCCCGCCAGGGATGACTTTGCGTGCGGCAGCGTACAGGTTTTCAGACTTACTCATGGAGCGGCTCCTGGATTCGTATAAATAATTTACCCGTCATACTTCAAATTGCAGGTGTGTTGGCTGCATTCACTCACCCTAATCACTTACTTGAGTAAGCTCATCGGGATTCGCTCAATTGCCGCCTTCCTGCAGCTCGAATTATTTAGGGTATATTCTAAGGGTATTCGTCGGCGTTATGAAAGTTTTGCCCAAATGTGTCGAGAGAGTAGAATGCCCCCTCGATTTGTATTACCTATAAATGATTAACCTAATGAATCACTCCCACCCCTCTTTTGAAGCGCAACAGGTAGTGCGCTTACGTAGAGGCGACATGATGCGTCGCCTAATTCGACAGGATAAAACCCCGGTCGCGATTCTTTTTATGGCCGCGATAGTAGGGACGTTAGCCGGTTTAATGGGGGTCGCCTTTGAAAAATCGGTGACCTGGGTGCAACAAAATCGTCTGGCGATGCTGGCACATGTGGCTGATTACAGTCTTATTGTCTGGCCGTTAGCATTCATTAGCTCAATGCTTTTGGCGATGGTTGGTTATTATCTGGTACGTCGTTTTGCACCGGAAGCGGGAGGATCGGGTATCCCTGAAATTGAAGGTGCGCTCGAGGAACTCCGCCCAGTGCGCTGGTGGCGTGTCATCCCAGTTAAGTTTATCGGTGGGATGGGTACGCTAGGGGCGGGCATGGTGCTCGGACGCGAAGGCCCGACCGTGCAGTTGGGCGGGAATATTGGCCGTATGGTGCTGGATATTTTCCGTCTGCGAGGTGCTGAAGCTCGCCATTCACTACTGGCGACCGGTGCCGCTGCGGGTTTATCCGCCGCGTTTAACGCCCCGCTGGCGGGTATTCTGTTTATCATCGAAGAGATGCGCCCGCAGTTTCGCTACAACCTAATTTCGATAAAAGCCGTGTTTATTGGCGTGATTATGTCGAGCGTGGTTTTCCGTATTTTTAACGGTGAAAACGCGGTGATTGAAGTCGGGAGACTGTCTAACGCCCCGGTGAATACGCTGTGGTTGTATCTGGTGTTAGGCATGGTTTTCGGCATCGTTGGGGTATTCTTCAACGCGATGGTGTTCCGCACCCAGGATATGTTCCAGCGTTTCCACGGCGGTAACCTCAAAAAATGGGTGATTATCGGCGGTTTGTTGGGGGGCGTTTGCGGCGTGTTAGGGCTTATCCAACCCGCAGCGGCTGGCGGTGGTTTTAACCTGATCCCTATCGCAGCTGCCGGAAACTACACTCTGGGGATGTTACTGTTTATCTTTATTGCCCGCGTGATGACCACTCTGCTGTGTTTTTCTTCTGGTGCTCCCGGTGGGATTTTTGCGCCAATGCTGGCGTTGGGGACACTGCTGGGTACGGCGTTTGGCATGTCTTGTGCGGCCTGGTTCCCGGCATATCATCTTGAAGTTGGGACATTTGCGATAGCCGGAATGGGCGCGTTGTTTGCCGCATCGGTGCGTGCACCGTTGACTGGGATCGTGCTGGTTCTGGAAATGACAGACAATTATCAGCTCATTCTGCCAATGATAATTACCTGCCTTGGCGCGACACTATTGGCACAATTCCTTGGCGGGAAGCCGCTATACTCTGCGATCCTTGCGCGAACGCTTGCGAAACAGGATGCCGAAATGCAGCAAAAAGAACAGAAACCCCTGGTTGGGGAGAATACTTGAACGATTTACTCGGGTATTAGATAATGACCCCAAGTGTCGGCTATACCCGACTTCTTATTTCGTTGGGAGCAAATGATGAGTGATGACGTAGCAGTGCTGCCGTTGCAGTTTACCGAAGCAGCAGCCAAAAAAGTAAAAAACCTGATCGCGGATGAAGAGAACCCGAATCTGAAACTGCGCGTTTACATCACCGGTGGTGGTTGCAGCGGCTTCCAGTATGGTTTTACCTTCGATGATCAGATTAATGACGGCGATATGACTATCGAGAAGCAAGGCGTTGCGCTGGTCGTTGACCCGATGAGCCTGCAATATCTGGTGGGAGGGGCCGTGGATTACACCGAAGGTCTGGAAGGTTCCCGATTTGTGGTGACGAACCCGAACGCCAAGAGCACCTGCGGGTGTGGTTCATCTTTCAGCGTGTAAACCTTCATACTTCAAGCTGCAGGTGCGTTGACTGCACCCGTTCACCCCAGTCACATAGTTATCTATGCTCCTGGGGATTTACGGCTTTGTCGCCTTGCTGCAACTCGAATTATTTGGTTTAAATAATTTGTTATAAAAAATTTTTGTAGGCCGGATAAGCGAAAGCGTCATCCGGCTTTTTTATGTCTTATTGCCGGTCATCCAGGGCAAACGTCGGCAGTTTGAGGTGCCAGCGAATGGCCGCCAGACGGATAGCCAAAGTGACGACCATCCCAATCATACTTGCCTGTTCTAGCGGTACGTGGAACGTATAGTATGCGGTTGCATGCACGATGCCACCCGCGATACAGGCCGTGGCGTAGATTTCGGTACGCAGAATCATCGGAATTTCACGCGCTAATACGTCACGGATAATCCCGCCGCCAACACCGGTCAGTACGCCCATGCAGATGGCAATCAGTGGACTGGTGCCAACCAAAAATGCTTTGTTCACCCCAATCCCGACGAATACCGCAAGACCGACGGCATCCAGCACCGGCAATATCCATTTTGGCAGGCGACGCGGCTGGCGTATCAGCAGGATAGCCAGCATACAAGTGACCATCGCGACCACTAAGTCGGTGGGATCTTTAACCCAAAATACCGGGCCGTTATCCAGTGCCATATCGCGAATTGTTCCGCCACCCACGGCTGTCACCACGCCCAGCACCAGCACGCCGAACGGGTCCATACGAAGTTTTCCAGCCAGTAGCACGCCAGAGATGGCAAAGACGGCTGTGCCAATGATGTCCAGCCAATAGACAAGCATGTGAGATTACCCTCATAAAATATCGTCCCCGTCATATTTCGAGCTGCAGGGGGGGGCCTGCAATTCGAACTATTTAGGGGGATGTTTGTTATTATTTAGCTCATCACAGAGCTGTTTTGCGGCGAGGATAATACGTGGGCTTGCGCGACTAAACCAGTCATCATTCACTGCAATAACCGGAATTTTTAGCTGGGTATTCCAAAATTGTTCAACGGGAGGAATCTGAGTCTCATCGCCAGTAATAATAATAGCCTGAGGATCTCGACTAATCACTTGTTCACGGCTGACTTGCGGCCAGGGAACCCGACTATCAGCAAAGATATTTTGCCCACCGCACACTTCCAGAATTTCGTTCTGAATCGATCCACTTCCTGAAGTAAACAGCGGCTGTTGGCCGAATTGTAGGAACACTTTTTTCTTCGGACGCTGGGTGTTCTGTGCTTTCAAATCTGCAAATTCTTTTGCCAGTTGATCTGCGGCGATGTGGGCGGTTTGTGGCGTTGGGCTGTATTGACTCAACTGACGTAGAGCGGCAACCACATCTTCGACGGTGGTCGGATCAAGCCAAATGACTTTAATCCCCAGAGCCTGCATTTGATTGATTTGCCGTTCTGCATTACCACCACGCCACGCTAGCACCACATCAGGTTTCAGCGCCACGATGCGTTCGAGATTCATCCCTTGCCAATTTGAGACTTGCTCAAGCTTTTTGGCGGCTTCCGGATAATTTGACCAGGCGCTGACAGCCACAGGTGTAATCCCCGCAGCAAATGCAAGTTCAGTATTACTCGGCGACAACGAGATAACCCGCGGCGCTGCAATCAGCAACGCCGGGGTAAAACACAGCAGCGCGAGAAGCCCGCGCCAGAGGCTCTTATTACACACGAGCCAGTTTCTGCACCAGCTTTTCCACCATCAGCGTGGACTGCTTAGCCGCTACGGCGAGGAACTCGTCAAAGCTCAGGTGAGATTGCTGATCGGCAACGTCAGAGATAGCGCGAACCACGACAAACGGCGTTCCAAAATTGTGGCAAACATGCGCAACGGCAGTCGCTTCCATTTCAACCGCTACAGCCTGTGGGAAGTTATGGCGGATTTTTGCCAAAGCCACAGAACCGTTAATAAACGCATCACCACTGACAACCAGGCCGCGTACAGCGTGCAGGTTAAGCTCGGTAATACACTCTTCAGCAGCCGCAATCAGTTTGGCGTCGGCGGCAAAACCTGCCGGGCAACCTGGCAGTTGACCAAATTCATAGCCAAAAACGGTAACGTCTGCGTCGTGGTAACGCACTTCATCAGACACCACGATATCGCCCACTTTAAGCGTAGGGGCGAGACCACCGGCAGAACCCGTGTTAATGACAACATCCGGTTTGCAATGTTCAAGTAGAAGCGTTGCACCCATTGCTGCTGCAACTTTACCGATGCCTGATTTCAACAATGCCACTTCAACGCCGCCCAGCGTACCGGTGTAGATTTCACACCCTGCCAGCGTCAGAGTTTGACGGTTTTCAATTTTGTCACGCAGTAGCGTAACTTCTTCTTCCATTGCACCAATAATGCCTACTTTCATAGTGATTCTCGCTAAAGTGTTAGATCAGTTGCATAGTCTATCATGGCATACCCGTCGCCCTTCAATATGCCGGGGTGTTGGCTGCTCTCATTCACCCAAGTCACTGACTTGA
Source organism: Buttiauxella sp. (assembly GCF_035271705.1). Lineage (GTDB taxonomy): Bacteria > Pseudomonadota > Gammaproteobacteria > Enterobacterales > Enterobacteriaceae > Buttiauxella. Next base: position 7,278 of record NZ_DATERI010000019.1, on the reverse strand, counting down.
ATCAGCTCATCGGGATTGATGAGAGACTCCTGTCTCTGACCGGAGGTCTGCCTCTGGCTGGTCAAATTTGTTTCCGACGAATTTGTCATTCGATTGCTGCCTACCTGCATCTTGAAGTAGCTTGTGTATGTTGAAAAAAAGAAAACGGCGAAGGAGAGGTCATGAGTGAGATCGATTTCCGCAAGAAAATTAACTGGCACCGTCGTTTCCGCTCGCCAGAAGGACCCAAGAACGAGCATGAGATCCTGCGTATTTTTGAAAGCGATCGTGGCAGGATCGTCAATTCCCCGGCCATTCGCCGTTTGCAGCAAAAAACACAAGTCTTCCCTCTGGAACGTAATGCCTCGGTGCGCACGCGCTTAACGCATTCCATGGAAGTGCAGCAAGTCGGGCGTTATATCGCCAAAGAGGTGTTGAGCCGTCTGAAAGAGCAGCAAAACCTCGAGCGCTATGGATTGCATGAACTGACAGGCCCATTTGAAAGTATAGTGGAAATGGCGTGCTTGATGCACGACATCGGTAATCCGCCGTTTGGTCATTTTGGTGAGTCGGCAATCAATGACTGGTTCCGCCAGCGCCTGTTTCCAGGGGATGCCGGAAGCCAACCCCGGAGCGACGATCGTTGCCGAGTTGCAACATTGCGTCTGCACGAGGGCGATGATCAATTGAATGGTTTGCGCCGTAAAGTCCGCCAGGATCTTTGCCAGTTTGAGGGTAACGCACAAGGCATTCGCCTGGTACATAGTCTGCTGCGTATGAATCTGACCTGGGCGCAGGTTGGGTGCATTCTCAAATATACTCGCCCCGCCTGGTTTGTAGGGGAACCGCCAAAAACCCATGCTTATTTGATGAAGAAGCCGGGTTTTTATCTTTCGGAAGAGTCGTACATTGAGCGTTTGCGTGCGGAGCTGGATCTCGGTGAGTACAGTCGATTTCCACTGACGTGGATAATGGAAGCGGCTGACGATATCTCTTATTGCGTGGCGGATCTTGAAGATGCCGTTGAGAAGCGAATTTTTAGTGTTGAGCAGCTTTATCAGCACTTATGTGACGCCTGGGGTGAGCACCGCGAAGGCGATCTTTTCGAGCAAGTGGTGAATGAAGCCTGGGATAAATCCCGTTCAAATCAGATGCGCCGCAGCACTGAAGACCAGTTCTTTATGTACCTGCGCGTCAACACGCTAAATCAGTTGGTGCCTTATGCCGCCCAGCGATTTATCGATAATCTGGATGAGATTTTTAGTGGGGAGTTTAATCACGCGCTTCTTGAAGATGCCAGCCCATTTGCTCGCTTGTTAGAGCTTTATAAACAGGTGGCTTTCAAACACGTATTTAGCCACCCAGAAGTTGAACAGCTAGAGTTACAAGGTTATCGCGTTATAAGTGGCTTACTTGATATTTACAGTCCCTTACTCAATATATCCATTGAAGATTTTGCTGAGCTGGTGGAGAAAGAAAGTTTACGTCGTCTGCCGATTGAGACACGGTTATTTCACAAGTTATCTACAAAACATAGGCTTGCTTACATAGAGGCAGTCAGTGATTTGACGCCGTCTGCCAGTGATTTTCCGGTATGGGAGTATTACTACCGTTGCCGCCTGATTCAGGATTATATCAGTGGCATGACAGACTTGTTTGCCTGGGACGAATATCGTCGCCTGATGGCTGTGGAATAATCGAAGTCGATGAGTTTTGTAAAGACGGACAATAAATATTTACGCTTTCCAGTAACTTATCGACGGAACTTAGCGCCTCATCTGCCACTCTATATTGGCCTACACACCAATTTTGCGTGGCTTATTAACTTGAGACTTAAATCGATGAAAAAAACTACTTTAGCAATGAGCGCGCTGGCTCTGAGTTTGGGTTTGGCGCTGAGCCCTGTATCTGCAATTGCAGCAGAAACCGCTTCTTCCGCATCCGCGTCGCAACCTCTTCCAAGCCTTGCGCCTATGTTGGAAAGAGTGATGCCTTCAGTGGTGAGCATCAATGTTGAAGGAAGCACGACCCTTAACACGCCACGTATGGGGCGTAACTTCCAGCAATTCTTTGGTGATAACTCACCATTCTGTCAGGAAGGTTCACCATTCCAGAGCTCCCCGTTCTGCCAGGGCGGTGCGCCTGACGGCGGCCCGCAAGGCCAGGGTGGCGCTCAGCAACAGAAGTTTGCCGCACTGGGTTCTGGCGTCATTATTGACGCAGCGAAAGGCTATGTCGTAACCAACAACCACGTTGTTGATAATGCAACAAAAATTCAGGTCTCATTGAGTGATGGTCGCAAGTTTGAGGCGAAAGTCGTGGGTAAAGATCCACGTTCTGATATTGCGCTGCTGCAGTTGCAGGATCCGAAGAACCTGACCGCTATTAAGATGGCCGATTCCGATGCACTGCGCGTTGGCGATTACACCGTCGCCATCGGTAATCCGTATGGCTTGGGCGAAACGGTGACTTCCGGCATTGTTTCAGCGTTGGGTCGTAGTGGCCTGAACATTGAAAACTATGAAAACTTTATCCAGACCGATGCGGCAATCAACCGGGGTAACTCTGGTGGTGCACTGGTTAATTTGAACGGGGAACTGATCGGGATTAACACCGCGATTCTGGCACCTGATGGCGGCAACATTGGTATCGGCTTTGCTATCCCAAGTAATATGGTCAAGAACCTCACCGCACAGATGGTGGAGTTCGGTCAGGTTCGTCGTGGCGAGCTGGGTATCTTGGGGACTGAACTGAATTCTGAGCTTGCGAAAGCGATGAAAGTCGACGCGCAACGTGGCGCATTTGTCAGCCAGGTGATGCCAAACTCTTCAGCTGCGAAAGCGGGTGTGAAGGCGGGGGATGTGGTGGTTTCCATGAATGGTAAAGCTATTAGCAGCTTCGCTGCACTGCGTGCTGAAGTCGGTTCTATGCCGGTTGGCAGTAAACTGACACTTGGCTTGCTGCGTGATGGCAAACCGGTTTCGGTAAACCTGGAGCTGCAACAAAGCAGCCAGAATCAAGTCGACTCCGCAACCATCTTTACCGGTATCGAAGGGGCTGAAATGAGCAACCGCAGCGGCAAAGAAGAGAAAGGAGTTATCGTTAATAACGTGAAAGCGAATACCCCTGCTGCACGTATTGGCCTGAAAAAAGGCGACATCATCATTGGTGTGAACCAGCAGCCAGTCAATAACATTGCTGAGTTGCGTAAAATTCTCGACGCTAAACCGTCTGTAATGGCGCTGAACATTCAGCGTGGTGATACGACTATCTACCTGTTGATGCAGTAATCGAAACAGAGTTACTCTCAAAACCATCAGGGTCGCGTTATGCGGCCCTTTTTTGTGAGCTTTTCCACAACTCCACACTCTTAATCAGTGCTTTGTGCGTTTGCACAATGCCGCCGCGATTCAACTCGCCTATGCTAGTCCATCAGCACGACTCAGGAGGACGCATGGCTGGCTGGCATCTTGATACCAAAATGGCGCAGGACATTGTGGCGCGCACCATGACCATCATTGATACCAATATCAACGTGATGGATGCGCGTGGACGGATTATTGGTAGCGGTGATAAAGAACGTATTGGTGAATTGCACGAAGGTGCATTGCTTGTGCTATCTCAGGGACGTGTTGTCGATATTGATGACGCAGTAGCCCGGCATTTGCACGGGGTGCGCCAGGGTATCAACCTTCCCTTGCGCATCGAGGGTGAAATCGTTGGTGTGATTGGTTTGACGGGTGAGCCGGGTTCACTGCGCAAGTACGGTGAGCTGGTGTGTATGACCGCCGAGATGATGCTTGAGCAATCTCGTTTGATGCACCTGCTGGCCCAAGACAGTCGCTTACGCGAAGAGCTGGTCATGAATTTAATCCAGGCTGAAGAACATACGCCTGCGCTGAGTGAATGGGCGCAGCGTTTGGGTATCGACCTGAATCAGCCTCGTGTAGTTGCGGTGGTGGAAGTCGACAGCGGCCAGCTCGGTGTCGAGAGTGCGATGGAAGAGCTTCAACAGTTGCAAACCGCACTGACAACACCTGAGCGCAACAACCTGATTGCGATTGTGTCGTTAACGGAAATGGTGGTGTTGAAACCCGCGCTCAACCAGTTTGGCCGTTGGGATGCAGAGGATCACCGTAAACGCGTTGAGCAGTTGATTAGCCGCATGAAAGAAAATGGCCAGTTGCGCTTCCGCGTTGCGTTAGGAAATTATTTTACTGGCCCTGGCAGCATCGCTCGCTCGTATCGTACCGCTCGCACTACCATGATGGTCGGCAAGCAACGTATGCCGGAAAACCGCGCCTATTTTTATCAGGATTTGATGTTGCCGGTGCTGTTGGATAGTTTGCGCGGTGGCTGGCAGGCAAACGAACTGGCGCGTCCGTTGGCTCGTCTGAAATCAATGGATAATAACGGTCTATTACGCCGTACGCTCAGCGCATGGTTTCGTCATAATGTGCAACCATTGGCGACGTCCAAGGCGTTGTTTATTCATCGCAATACGCTTGAGTACCGGCTGAACCGTATCTCTGAACTAACAGGTTTAGATTTAGGGAATTTTGACGACCGATTGTTGCTGTATGTGGCGTTGCAGTTGGACGAGCAGAGATGAAAAACGGTGGATGATGTTGCGTCATCCACCCGTTACGAACACAGGACTTTATTTACCGCGGGTTAGCTTATCCAGATCGGATTCAATTTCACTGATCTTATGAGCAACCACAGACTCCAGATGGCGGAGATCGTCGAGAATTTTGCGTTTCAGATCGACTTCAGTACGATCGCGTTGGCAAAGTTGATCTAATTCATCAATCACATAACGCAGGTTTGGGCTGATTTCCTGCACTTCTTTGTAGCCCTGGCCTACGCCATCGGCAACGACAGTTTTACGCTAGCGTGGATATTTAAACTTCACGCTTTTGGCAAAAAACTCGCCTTTATCCTTCTGGAAATAGATTTTCAGGATATCGTTGTTGGCTTCCTGCCGGAGGCTATAACGATCGATTTCATCAGGATTGGTAATACCCAGACTTTTCAAGTTATCGTACATAGTGTTACCTTTTCGATATCATTAACCCATATACCCGTCATTCTTCAAGTGGCCTCTTTGTTGGCTGCATTCACTCGCCAGAATCACTTAGTTTACTCAGCTCATCGGGACTCATTCATTTGCCGCCGCGATGCAACTTGAATTATTTAAGGTATGATAATCAACGGAAAATTCCCTTTCCGCCAGTCCCGGATGCTAAAAAGGCGAGTCGCCCCGCCTTTTAAACATTTATATTTAGTCGATGGTACGAAGCAGTTCGTTGATGCCCACTTTCCCGCGGGTTTTGGCGTCTACTTTTTTCACGATAACCGCGCAGTACAAGCTGTACTTACCATCTTTGGATGGCAGGTTACCGGAAACGACAACGGAGCCTGCTGGTACGCGACCATAATGTACTTCACCGGTTTCACGGTCATAAATACGCGTGCTTTGACCGATGTAAACGCCCATAGAAATAACAGAACCTTCTTCAACGATAACGCCTTCCACAACTTCTGAACGCGCGCCGATAAAGCAGTTATCTTCGATGATGGTTGGGTTAGCCTGCAGTGGCTCCAGAACACCACCGATGCCCACGCCACCAGACAGGTGAACGTTTTTACCAATCTGCGCGCAAGAGCCCACAGTCGCCCAGGTATCAACCATCGAACCTTCATCAACGTATGCGCCGATGTTGACGTAAGAAGGCATCAGAACGGTGTTACGTGCGATGAATGCGCCCTGGCGTACTGCCGCTGGTGGCACAACGCGGAAACCTTCTTTCTGGAAGCGTGCTTCGTCATAGTTGGCGAATTTCATCGGCACTTTATCGAAGTAGCGGCTTTCTGCGCCATCAATAACCTGGTTGTCATTGATACGGAAAGAGAGCAGAACGGCTTTTTTCAGCCATTGGTGGGTCACCCACTGACCATCAATTTTTTCGGCAACGCGCAGCGCACCGCTGTCGAGCAGGGATATGACCTGGTTTACCGCTTCACGAGTAACGGTATCAGCATTTGCCGGAGTGATTTCGGCGCGGCGCTCGAAAGCGGTTTCAATGACGTTTTGTAGCTGCTGCATTAAAATTTTCCTGTACTAATGGGTAAAAAATTAAAAAAGATGGTTATTTATCGTTTGGATTAAGGGCTGCTGTCAACCGTTGCTGTACTTCCTGTTGCAACTCATCATTAAGAGCATGCCGGTCGGCAGTCGCGATTATAAATAAATCTTCTACTCTCTCACCAATTGTCGTGATTCTTGCACCATAAAGCGAGATCCCAAGATCGGCAAATACTGCCCCTACTCGAGCCAGTAAACCGGGCTGATCTAAAGCAATCAGTTCCAGGAATGTGCGTCTGTCGGTATGCGTTGGCAGGAAATTCACCTCGGTATCGACAGTAAAGTGGCGCAGTTTTGCTGATTGGCGGCGGGGTTGAGGCTGCTGCCAAGTGGCTTGCGTGATGGCCTGTTCGAGGCTGTGGCAAATAAACTCATGCCTGTCGGCGGAAAGCGGGCTGCCGTCGGGCTCCAGGACAATAAAGGTGTCCATTGCCATGCCGTCACGCGAGGTAAAGATTTGCGCGTCATGAACACTGAGATTGCGCCGGTCCAACTCCGCACAAACCGCAGCAAACAGGTGAGGGCGGTCAGGGCTCCAGATGAAAATCTCCGTGCCACCGCGAGTTGCCTGAGGACTGAGCAAAATCATCGGCTTGTTAAGATCGTGTTTCAGCAAATGGCGAGCATGCCAGGCAATCTGATTTGGTGAATGGCGGACAAAATAGTTTGCCCGGCAACGACGCCAGATATTATGCAGCGCTTCTTCGTTGATGTTATCCATACGCAGCAACGCCAGTGCCTGCAACTGATGATGGCGCACACGTTCGCGCATATCCGGGCTGTTTTGCATCCCGCGACGTAGCTGTTTTTCAGTCGCAAAGTACAGTTCGCGCAACAAGCTCTGTTTCCAACTGTTCCACAAGGTTTCGTTAGTCGCACAGATATCCGCAACGGTCAGGCAAACCAAATAGCGTAGGCGGTTTTCAGTCTGCACTTCTTCGGCAAACTGCTTAATCACTTCAGGATCCTGAATATCGCGGCGCTGTGCTGTCACCGACATCAGCAAATGCTGGCGTACCAGCCAGGCGACGAGTTGTGTTTCTCGCGAATTCAGCCCATGGAGTTCCGCAAATTTTACAATGTCTTGCGCCCCGAGTACCGAGTGATCTCCACCACGACCTTTGGCGATGTCGTGGAATAGGGCTGCAATC
>NZ_DATERI010000018.1:0-17856 GCF_035271705.1 Buttiauxella sp. | reverse complement strand
ATCCTGAGGCTTCAGGCAAGTGTTTTGTAATGAACTGTTACATTTATCCGTGGCGAGATAAAGTTCCACAAAGCAAATTGATATTCAGCGTTAAATTTTATCAAAATGCTCTTTGCCGATTTATTCTCTCTGTTGATAACGTAATAATCCTATTTTAGTTATATGCTCTGCTTTTTCACTCTATGTATAGTGATATAGGCTGCATGTAAAGATTTGTACGGGCTATTGTACTGCTTTAGTCAGGTAATCACTGCTTATTGCGAGGTTATTTGTTTCATTTTTATGACCTAAATTTAACATTAGGTTATCAGTGTGATCTGAATCACATAATTATAGAAAATTCTTATCGTAAAAAAACGATTAACCTATTCGAGTGATTATTCATCAGACGAATCAATCGAAGCGGAAGTGAAATGTAGAATAAATCAATGGATTTGTTGTTCTAAACAGTGGTCGGGGGAGTGTGGAAGAATGTGGCCTGCTTCTAAAGAAACAGGCAACCGATTAGAGGTCAACTTTCTCTTTGAATTCGCAGAGATCTTCAATGATACATGAGCCACAGCGCGGCTTACGGGCGATACAGGTGTAACGTCCGTGGAGAATTAACCAATGGTGGCAATCCACTTTAAATTCTGCAGGAACCACCTTCAGCAGTTTTTCCTCAACTTGCTCGACATTTTTGCCAGGTGCAAAGTTGGTGCGGTTACACACGCGGAATATATGGGTATCAACGGCGATAGTCGGCCAGCCAAACGCGGTATTGAGCACCACGTTTGCGGTTTTACGACCGACACCCGGTAAGGCTTCCAGTGCCGCTCTGTCTTCCGGTACTTCACCATTATGCAGGTCTATCAACATCCGGCAGGTCTTGATGACGTTTTCGGCTTTGCTATTAAACAGACCGATGGTTTTGATGTAGGCCTTCACGCCATCCACGCCCAAATCCAGCATGGCTTGTGGTGTATTAGCCACCGGATATAGTTTTGCTGTCGCTTTGTTGACACTGACATCAGTGGCTTGCGCTGACAGCAGTACTGATATCAGCAATTCAAACGGGGAGCTGAAATTTAACTCTGTCGTCGGGTGGGGGTTGTTATCACGCAGACGTGTGAGGATCTCTAGCCGTAGGGTTTTATTCATTACGCTTTCTCTGGATTCCCTTCCGGTGCAGCCGCTTTCGCGGTGCGGCGCGTTTTCATTTTTTCATCAATCAGATACTTCACAGCCAACATCAAACCCAGGCCGATGAAGGCACCCGGTGGCAACATCGCCAGCAGGAAAGGGGTATCGGTGTGGAAGATTTCGATGCGCAGCACCTTAGCCCAGCTACCCAGCAACGCATCAGCACCATCAAACAACGTTCCGTTGCCAATGATTTCACGTAGCGAACCCAAAACAAACATCGCGCTTGTGGCCCCCATCCCAATGGCAAGACCATCAAGGGCGGCTAGCGGTACACTGTTTTTGGCGGCAAATGCTTCGGCGCGACCAATGACGATGCAGTTAGTCACAATCAGGGGAATGAAAATCCCCAAAGACTGATATAAACCATAAGCATAAGCGTTAATGAGCATTTGTACGGTGCTGACGACCGACGCAATAATCATCACATAAATGGGGATACGAATTTCTGAAGGAACCCAACGGCGCAGTGCGGACACGGCGCTATTAGTCAGCACCAACACGAGTGTAGTCGCCAGGCCCAGGCCAAGGGCGTTGGTGGCAGTGGATGTCACCGCAAGTAACGGGCACAGGCCCAACAATTGCACCAGCGCTGAGTTATTTTTCCATAACCCCTGAACGACAATATCTTTTACTTCGCTCATGGTTGTGCTCCACAAACAGGCAGATTTTCAATTTGTGATGGCAATGTTTTAGCAAACAGTCCCGCACGTTTTACTGCATTGACGACCGCACGTGGCGTGATAGTGGCACCCGTAAACTGATCAAACTGACCGCCATCCTTTTTCACCGCCCAGCTTGGGTCATCGTTACCTTGAATGGTTTTACCGGCAAAATGGGTTATCCAGTCACTCAGACGCGTTTCAATTTTATCGCCAAGTCCAGGCGTTTCATGGTGTTCTGTGACACGAGACCCCAGGACTTTGCCATTAAAATCTGCGGCGATTAGCAACTGAATAGCCCCAGAATAACCGTCAGGTGCTGTCGCTTCCATCACGACGGCAACCGGCTGCTGGCCATTACGCGCCACGTAAATATGGCGCTCACCTTTACCTAATTGCGGGTCATTAACCACCTGGCAACTGGCCTGAATATTATTGTCATAGCTATCAGGGGGAATCACCTGATCAAACAACAGCTTTTGTTGCGCAATGGCCTGTTGCTCGATGGTATCTTTAGTTAACGCATTGACGACTGCCGTAAGCGCAGTTGCCATTACGGCAAACAGCGCCAGAGTCACGCCATGTTTTTGCATTGTTTTCAGCATGACGGTTCCTTAGCGGTGCCCATAAGCACGAGGACGGGTGTAGTAGTCAATCAATGGGACGGTAATATTTGCCAGCAAAACGGCAAACGCGACGCCATCGGGATAGCCGCCATAGGTGCGAATTAGCCACACTAAAACCCCAGTCAGGGCGCCAAAAATCAGACGTCCGCGATTCGTTGTCGACGCGGTAACGGGGTCGGTGAGAATGAAGAATGCACCCAACATCGTTGCGCCAGAAAACAGATGAATGACCGGCGAAGCAGAGGTTTCCGGGGAGAATACCCAACCGAGTGTGGCGCACACTGCCAGTGTTATCAGGAAACTGACCGGAATATGCCAACGAATCGCGCCTTTCATCAATAAGAACACACCACCGGCTAAGAAAGCCAGGTTGACCCATTGCCAGCCTAGACCTGCCAAAACACCTGTATAGATAGGAGATTGCAACAGAGAAGTCGCGGAATGACCGGCTCGTAGCCCAGTTTTAAAGGTATCAAGTGGAGTGGCCTGGCTTATGCCATCAATACCCATGCGTAATTGCGACATGCTGTCGCCCACCACGGTGGCACCCGAAAAAATAACATGCAGTGAATCGGCAAACCCTGGAACCGTGGCGGCAAGTGAATGCGGTGGAAGCCACGATGTCATTTGCACCGGAAAGGCAATCAGCAATACCACGTAACCGACCATCGCTGGGTTAAATGGATTATGGCCAAGCCCGCCATATAACTGTTTCGCGATGATAACGGCGAAAAGGGTGCCGAGGATAACCATCCACCATGGGGCAAGTGGCGGAATACTCATCCCTAACAGAAGGCCAGTTAAGGCAGCTGAATTGTCACCCAGGATTTTCAGTGGTTGCTTACGAAGCTTCAGTACTAAGAGTTCTGCCGCGACGGCTGTCAGAATACCTAATGCGATTTGCACCAGACTGCCCCAGCCGAACCAGTACCACAGCATTGCCATCCCCGGCAAAGTGGCGCAGGTCACCAGCAGCATAATACGGGAAGTGCTGCGTTGGTTATGGGTATAAGGGGAGCTTGCTATCTTGAAAACCATCTATTCCTCTGTTGCCATTTGTTGCGCCGCTTTTCGCGCCTGGACTCGGGCGATGGCAGCGGCAACCGCGGCTTTACGCGGATCTTGTTCTTCGTCTGCTTCTTCTACAGATGCGACTGCCGCCTGAGCGGTTTTACGCGCTTTAGCCCGAGCAATAGCCGCTTCGACTGCGGCTTTACGCGGATCAATTGCGTCGGCTTTAGCCACTTCAGCGGTTTCAGCTACAGGTGCGGATTCACCGGCTTGAGCGGCTTTACGCGCTTTAGCGCGGGCAATAGCGGCTTCGACCGCTGCTTTGCGTGGGTCGCTTACCTGCGTTTCTGGCTCACTTGGCTGCGATTCTTTTTCTGCCTGACGAGCACGTGCCTGCGCTTTGCGAGCTTCACGTGCAGCAATCATCTGTTGGTTATCCGGTAAGCTTCCAGCCTGAATGACAATGGGCTCATGACTTTGTGCTTGCTTACTCTTCACGCGAGCAAGGGCTGCCTGAATCGCATCGTTATCTTTTGCGGTGGGCTGAACAGCGGCTTTCTTATGGCGTTCCAGTCGTGCAACTTTTTCACGCTCAAGACGCGCCTGGCGAGCCTCAAAACGTACTTTTGCTTCAGCGGTGCGTTTAGCTTCCAGCTCAATTTCGCGGATCTCCGCTTTTTCCTGACGGAAGTACTGCACCAGCGGAATGTTGCTTGGACATACATAAGCGCACGCACCGCATTCGATGCAATCTTTCAGGTTATGGGTTTGTGCTTTGTCATGCTGCTGCCCACGGCTAAACCAGTAAAGCTGCTGTGGCAATAAATCGGCCGGGCAAGAATCGGCGCAAGCGCTACAACGGATGCAGTTCTGTTCTTCGGGTTGAACACCCATTTCATTGACCGACGGGGCCAGCAAACAGTTGGTGATTTTAACCACCGGAACATCCAGCCACGGCAGGCTAAAGCCCATTAACGGGCCGCCCATAATCACTTGTTGATCGTGAGCGGGTCGGAAACCGGCAAAATCAAGCAGATGGCGAACGGGTGTTCCTAACCGCGCCCAGACATTACCGGGCTGCGAAACCGCATCGCCGGTTAAAGTCACCACGCGCTCGGTTAATGGCTCACCGTCAATAATGGCGCGCTTCACCGCAAAAGCAGTACCGACGTTTTGCATCAGCACGCCGATATCGGAAGAACGGCCACCCTGTGGGACCTGCTTCCCCGTCAGAATCTGGGTCAGTTGCTTCGCCCCACCGGACGGATATTTTGTGGGTATCACGCGCAGTTGAATGCCGTGGGTATCGCACAGCACCGCACGCAGCATCGAAATCGCCTGCGATTTGTTGTCTTCGATACCGATGAGTACCCGCTGGGGCTTCAGAATATGCGCGAGGATGCGTACACCTTCGATTATTTGCGCGGCGCAATCCTGCATCAGACGATCATCGGCAGTAATGTAGGGTTCGCATTCAGCAGCATTGATAATCAGCGTATCGATTTTATCGCCGCCACCGTGCAATTTATTGCCGGTAGGGAAGCCTGCACCCCCTAAACCAGCGACACCAAACTGATGAATGCGCTCGATAAGCTCTTCGCGGTTGCGTGAGGTATAGTTGTGCCAGCCGTCGCGGTCAATCCACTTATCTTCACCATCGGCTTCAATAATCACACTCAACTCAGCCAGTGCAGAAGGATGGGCTGTGGAGTGGGGCGCAATGGCGGTAATGGTTCCGGATGTTGGAGCATGGACTGGCAGCATGCGACCACGCCCACGGGTCAATGGTTGACCGCGCAGCACATAATCGCCGGCTTTCACGCACAGTTCGCCTTCAGCCCCAATATGCTGCTTTAACGGGATAACCAGTTTTTGCGGTAAAGGAACCTGGCGTAACGGCGTGCCGTTTGACTGAGTTTTCATTTCTGGTGGATGGATGCCACCGTCAAAATCCCAGATTTTATCTTTTTTGAAACGGGTAAATAACTTAAGCATGTTGCTCCACCGGAATAAGTCTAACCGGGATGGTTTGCAGGTCCCACTTCCAGCTTTCTGTGGTGGTTTCGACCGGGCGCAAATCAATACAGCGCGTAGGGCACGGGTCGACACATAAATTGCATCCGGTGCAAAGGTCACTAATAACGGTATGCATGGCACGGGTCGCGCCAACAATCGCATCTACCGGGCAAGCCTGAATACACTTGGTGCAGCCAATACAGTTGGCTTCGTCGATAACCGCCAGCATGCGCACCGGTTCTTGTGCCAGACCATCACCATCAATGGGTTGTGGGTCGACGTTAAGCAACGTGGCAATTTTGTGCATAACAGCTTCGCCGCCGGGAGCGCACAGGTTGATGTTTGCGCCCTGGTTTCCAACGGCTTCTGCATAGGGACGACAACCTGGATAACCACATTGACCACACTGACTTTGCGGTAACAACTCATCAAGTTTATCGACAATCGGGTCTTCTTCGACGCGAAAACGGCGTGAGGCATAACCGAGGATCAGCCCGAATACCAGGCCTAAGAAACCCAGTGCAATCACTGCAATCCAAATAGTACTCATCAGAACTTTACCAATCCGCTAAAGCCCATAAAGGCCAAAGACATCAATCCGGCAGTGATAAGTGCAATAGCATTCCCGCGAAAAGGTGCAGGTACATCGGCAACAGCCAGACGTTCACGAATGGCCGCGAATAACACCATCACTAGCGAGAACCCCACTGCGGCTGAAAAACCATAAAGCGCTGATTGCAAGAAGTTGTGACCCAGATTGATATTGAGCAGTGCAACACCCAGCACCGCGCAGTTAGTGGTAATCAGTGGCAAAAAGATACCCAGCAAGCGATACAGTGCCGGGCTGGTTTTACGAACCACCATTTCGGTAAATTGCACGACGACGGCAATCACCAGAATAAACGCCAGCGTGCGCAAATAGACTAAGTCGAGAGGAATAAGGATCAACTCATTGACCAGCCAGGCGCAAATAGATGCCAGCGTCAGGACAAAAGTGGTTGCCAGCCCCATGCCGATGGCGGTCTCCAGTTTTTTGGAAACCCCCATAAACGGACACAGGCCAAGAAACTTCACCAATACGAAGTTATTGACCAGCACCGTACCAACAAAGAGCAGCAAATAATCTGTCATGAATAAGACCTGAAACCAAAAAAAGCCGCCTATTATCGGCCAACAGGCCAATAACGACAACCGAGTGTTTATAGGGTTATACCCGTCATACTTCAAACTGCACCTTTGTTGGCGATGTTCTCTTACCGCCGGGATGCCACTTGAATTATTTTGGGTAAATTACGGTTTAATAAATGTTTGCTTCACGCGCTGCGAGCGCTTGAGGTAAGGAACCAACAAGGCGGCAGCCAATAAAGGAAACATCAACTGACGTAATGCCAGCGTGTCACTTACTGGGGAAAACGCGAAGGTTTTAATCGCGAGCAGTACTGACAATAATAACCAAAGAATATAATGACGTACCACATTCTTACGGCGTTTGAAGAAGGCAATAGTCAACCACGTGGTATAACCCCACATCGCAATCGCGCAGGCAATCGAGGTGTACCACAAGACAACCATTTTGGGGCCTTGTGCGCTCATAAGTCGATGGCTTTCTGGGGAGATGAGCATCATAAGATAAATGGCCAGGGCAATAGAGCTGCTCAGAAGCGTCATCAGAAGCCAGGCGAGAGGGGCCAGAAGCCAGCCTGCAATACGTGGTGCTTGCGTCGGTTCTTGCATGCTCGTCATGTTACCTCCCGAAAAAGTATGAAACTTTCCTTATGCAAATCATAAGGCGGGAGGATTATAAGGTTTTTTCAGCGCTTTGCTACCTGTGTGATGTTAGAGCACAGTGCACCAGACCGATTTGGGCAGACAGATGAGTGCATCACTAACCCCTTCAGATAGCCGATTGATTAACAATTGCCTGGTGAACATACCGCTAACACGTAACAATATAATTACCTGTTGTTACAATCGGTGGCATGGTGTCAAATGAACCGTCGAAAATAATGAGGTAATCAAATGAGTGATAACATTCGTGTCGGATTAATCGGTTACGGTTACGCCAGCAAGACCTTTCATGCTCCCTTAATAGTAGGAACGCCTGGCATGGTTTTGGCCGGTGTTTCCAGTAGTGACGCGACGAAAGTTCATGCTGACTGGCCAAACATGCCGGTCGTCTCTGACCCTCATCATCTATTCAACGACCCAAATATTGACCTGATAGTCATCCCAACACCCAATGATACTCACTTCCCATTGGCCAAAGCGGCGCTGGAAGCGGGTAAACACGTGGTGGTCGATAAACCATTTACCGTGACGTTGTCACAAGCACGTGAATTAGATGCGCTGGCGAAAAGCTGCGGTTTGTTACTTTCGGTGTTCCATAACCGCCGTTGGGACAGTGATTTTTTAACCCTGAAAGGGCTGTTGGCCGAGGGTACTCTGGGTGAAATTGCTTATTTTGAATCGCATTTCGACCGTTACCGTCCACAAGTTCGCAATCGCTGGCGTGAGCAGGCCGGTGTTGGCAGCGGTATCTGGTACGACTTAGGGCCACATCTTATCGACCAGGCGCTGAATCTTTTCGGGTTGCCAGTGAGCCTGACCGTGGATCTAGGCCAACTGCGCCCAGGTGCGCAAGCGACCGACTACTTCCATGCGGTATTGGCGTACCCACAACGCCGCGTTGTGCTGCATAGCTCCTTGCTGGCGGCGGCAGAAACCGCGCGCTATATCGTGCATGGCGCGCGCGGCAGCTATATCAAATATGGTCTGGATCCGCAGGAAGACCGCCTGAAATCGGGCGAACGTTTGCCGCAGGAAGACTGGGGCTACGATATGCGTGATGGCGTCCTGACTCTGGCGCAGGGTGACGTGATGAGCGAGCAAACTTTGCTGACGGTGCCGGGTAATTATCCTGCGTACTATGCAGCTATTCGCGATGCGCTCACCGGACACGGTGAGAACCCGGTTCCGGCGGCTCAAGCCATTCAGGTCATGGAAATGATTGAACTGGGTATGGAATCTGCAAAACATCGCGCCACTCTGAATCTGGCATAACACCGTACCCCCAGAACGGCAGATGAAGGGGGGGGAGGTCGGGTTAGCGTCAGCAACACCCGGCCTACAAGGTCATTTTGGCTGAAGCCTTAATGGCCACGGTACAGCATTAAGGGGCGACATCGCGGCCGGTGCGGCGATCCAGACAACGCAGGGTGTTAGGTTCCCAATAGGCGTTCAGATTGGCACTTTTCTGGCAATTATCGCGCGCATCAAAAGCGGTATCGGTTTTGTCCCACTCTTTTTCGCTCCGTTTGTTCACTTTCTGGCGTAAGTTCCGTGTGTCATTCCATTGCTCTTTGTCCATCGCCGCATCCTGGCGAGTCTGCGCATTGTCACCAGATTCAACAATCAGCTTGTTGGTCTGGGCAGTGGCAGGGTGAACAAACGCAAAGGCACTTAGCAACAGCGCCAGCGGCAGAGTCACCACGGACAGACGTTTGCGAAGGTTTGTGTTCATTGCATTTTCCTTTTAGGGTGGAGCGCTTAAAGCAAATATACCATTGAGATTGGCGCGTACCAACGCGACCCGTTATTACTCCCATTATTTCAGACAACGTTAAACATGATCAAAACAACCTTACTTTTTTTTGCAACAGCTCTTGCTGAAATTATTGGCTGCTTCTTGCCCTGGCTTTGGTTAAAACGCGAAGGATCACCACTATTGCTGATCCCTGCTGCTTTCTCGCTGGTGATGTTTGTCTGGTTATTAACCTTGCATCCCACGGCGAGTGGCCGTGTTTATGCTGCATATGGTGGCGTCTATGTCGTCACTGCATTGCTATGGTTACGTTGGGTCGATGGGGTCAGATTGAGTGCTTACGATTGGGTGGGCGCAGCCGTCGCTTTCTGCGGGATGTTGATTATTGTTGCAGGGTGGTCACGTACCTGATTTATCCTCGGCTCAGGTTATAGTTCGTGCTTCTCGGTTTTCTCTCAATATTCTGACAGATAGCAAGGATAATCCCCACTACCTGTCAGAATCGACTTAAGCGAATATAAATTACTGTGCTTGAATTTCGTCTAGCAGCGTAACCAATTCAGGGTTTTCTGTTTTGAATTTTTCATATACAGGCTTAACAGCTTCCTGGAATTTTGGAATGTCGCTTTCAACAAACGTTACGTTGTTTTTCTGCAGTTCTTGAACCGATTTTTCAACGTATTTATTCCAGTTAGTGTCCTGTACTTTCACCGTTTCTTTCGCCACTTCACGAATAATCGTGCGATCTTTTTCTGAGAGCGAATTCCAAACTTGAGTGGACACGACTAATACATCTGGAACCATAGTGTGTTTGTCATAGGAGTACACATTTTTCACCTCAAAATGGCGAGCTGAATAATATGATGGGATATTGTTTTCTGCGCCATCAACCACGCCTTGTTGTAGAGCTGAATACAACTCGCTATAAGGTAGCGGTACTGGCGTTGCCCCGAGCGCTTTAATGGTATCAATCGCTATAGATGAATTCTGTACACGAATTTTCATCCCTTTCAAATCTTCAGGTGTTTTGATTGGCTTGCTGGTATAAAAACTACGCGCACCGGCATCCAGGAAAGCCAAACCAATAAAGCCTGAGTCTTTGGAAGACGCCAGAATTTTATCACCAATTGGGCCTTGCATCACCTTATCGTATTGCGTGCGATCTCTGAACAAATAAGGTAATGACAAAAGTTTATAATCGACAGCAAAAGCGGTTAACGGTGCAGCACTCACTTTAGTAAAGGCAATATTCCCGTTCTGTACCATCTGAAGTAATTCAGTTTCATTACCTAGTTGCCCATTAGGATAAACCTTTACCCGAACATCCGAAGTACGTTCACGAACTTGTTTGGAAAACCAGTCCAGAGAACTGTGTACTGGGTGTTCCGTTGTTAATTCATGCGCTAATTTTAAATTGACTGCACAAGCGCTGCCCATAGTAAAGATTGACAGGGTGCATGCAAGAATAATTTTTTTCATAATAACGTCCTTTATGTTAATTAATATTTATATCCAGCTAAACCAGGTAACCACAACGATAGTGATGGGAACAATGTAACTAATGCCAGGGTTAATATCATGAGGCCAAATAGAGGCAACATTTTTGGTATTACGCTTCCCAACTTGATGCCACCGACACTACACCCGACAAAGAGGGCGGTACCCACCGGTGGTGTACAGATACCAATACACAGGTTAAAGACCAGGATGATGCCGAAATGAACCGGATCAATTCCGAGTTGTGTCGCGATAGGTAAGAAAATAGGAGTGAAAATCAGTACTGCTGGTGTCATATCCATAAAGGTACCGACAACCAATAAAATGATGTTCATCAACAGAATAATCATCAGAGGATTTGTTGATGCTTCCAGCACAAAATCAGAGATAAACGTTGGAATGTCGGCGTTAGCCATTGACCAGGACATCGCCGAAGATGTTGCTACCATTAATAAAACGATCGATGTTGTAATCACACTCTCAATCAGAACGGGGAACATATCTTTAAGTTTTAGTTCACGATAAACAAAACCCAAGAATAGAGCGTAAACAACGGCGATAGCGGATGCTTCAGTCGCTGTAAATACTCCACCCAAAATACCCCCCATGATAATCAGCACCAGGCTGAGGCTTGGCAGAGCATCAAGAATGACTTTACTGACTTTTGCTTGAGATATAATTCTTTCGCGCGGAATGTTGTAGTGTCTGCCAAAGAGGAATATTCCCAGCATAATAGACAACCCCATCATAATACCGGGAATATAGCCCGCAATGAAAAGGTATTGCACAGAAGTACTACTCACCAGACCAAATAGGATAAGAATATTTGAAGGTGGAATCAGCAAACCCGCTGGACAGGAGGCGACATTCACTGCGGTCGAAAAATCTTTCGGATAATTATGTTTTTCTTGCAGAGGGCGCATGATGCCACCGACTGCAGCAGCCGATGCAGCGGCAGACCCAGAAAGTGAACCAAAAAGCATATTTGCCATTACATTCACATGAGCAAGAGAACCTGGCAGGCGCCCACCCAATAACATGGCAAAATTGATTAATCTGCTAGCAAGGCCGCCGCGGTTCATCAAATTTCCCGCCACAATAAAGAAGGGGAGAGCCAATAAACCAAAGCTATCTAAACCATTTGCCATTTTCTGCGATATGAGAACGGTTGCTTTATCGATAGGGAAATCAATAAACACCGTTAACATTGCTGCAATGCCTATTGAAAATGCAATAGGGACACCTATTATCAATAATACAGCCAGCACACCCATCAATACAAATACAGGCAGGAAATCATGAAAAGCATCGGGTGCGTTACTGAGGAATTCTTGTGTGAATAATAAATCTGTGAGTGTCATTGAGAAACTCCTTCCGCTGGAACATCACTTTCTTTTTTTATTAATGCAACGAATGAGCTAACGATATCAACTACACCAAAATAGCTTATAATAGCACCAGCTAACGGCACAGCAAGATAAACGTAACCTATCAATAAGTTGTTTCCAAATATAACAATACCGGGCGATATTTGACCATTTTTTAAAGTGCTAGATACAAGGTCGTATCCACCATAGGTAAATACAACTGATGAGAATGCAAGTATGACAACGTTAATGATGATGCTCAATATAAGCTGACCATTACGTCCCAATTTTGGAGCGATTATCTCTAATGCTAAATGGCGTTTGATAGCGAAGGTATATGCTCCGCCCAGTACACCGATCCAAATCAGTAAATAGCGTGACAATTCGTCGGTAAAACTTGATGGATCTTTTATTACGAATCGTGTAAACACCTGCCATACAACTGACAGTATCATGACAACCATAAATACAGCCAGGATGCCACATAGTGCCCTAATTAAAAGGTTGTTTATTGATTTAATTATCATGGCGAACCATCCTTTGTTTTAACAAAATACACTCCAGGTAACTCTAAATTTTATTTGACTATTATAACCGCCATGCATGTGCGAGTTGTTTTTTTCACGACAATTTACATCCTCAAGCATCCTCTGAGAATGTAATATTTATGTAGATAATTTGTTGTGAGAGCTATGTCCTTGCTCATACTAATTTTACTCCGACTCAGAAGTTATCTCTAATGCCATTCATTTGACGTTGTTAGAATACAAATTCAATTTAAATAAAACTAAGTTTCAGATCACATTATATGAATTTCTTAATAATAACCTTCGCAATCATTATTCCGCTAATATAAATAGCATTCATTAAATCCATATAATTCAGTATATTAAATGAGTTCATGGTTGGGAGCTGCTCACCCTTGATTAATAAACCGTGATGTTTGGCATTGGTTCATCAGCAGCATGAGGGATTCCCGATGAAAAAGCGTCGGTCGTCAATATCCTCTCCGCAAACCCGCCTTCTACCTTGTGTCGTTTTCCCGATACTGTAGAAATTCAATCCAGCAGGTATCCGTTCTTTTTATTGTGATTGTATTCACATATTCAGGTATTGCTTTCAATGTACGTCGCATCAAAACGTGTCAAATATCACGTAACTACTCATATGATCTTGTATGGTAGTATGCGTTCGCATAATAATACGCCTATTAAAGACAGCAGATCCTAACTCGTTGTAAGGAAAATAGATGAAAATTGTAAAGGCAGAGGTATTTGTCACCTGTCCCGGACGTAACTTTGTCACGTTGAAAATCACCACTGATGATGGTTTAACGGGGCTGGGTGATGCCACCTTAAATGGCCGTGAACTGCCAGTGGCGTCTTATCTGCAGGATCATGTTTGCCCACAACTGATTGGCCGGGATGCACACCGCATCGAAGATATCTGGCAGTTTTTCTACAAAGGGGCTTACTGGCGTCGTGGTCCGGTAACAATGTCTGCTATTTCTGCTGTCGATATGGCGTTGTGGGATATCAAAGCCAAAGCTGCTGGGATGCCGCTTTATCAACTGTTGGGTGGGGCATCACGCGAAGGTGTCATGGTGTATTGCCACACCACCGGTCATTCCATTGATGATGTGCTTGAGGATTATGCGCGTCACCAGGAAATGGGCTTTAAAGCCATTCGTGTGCAATGCGGCGTACCGGGTATGGAAACCACCTACGGGATGTCAAAAGGCAAAGGGCTGGCTTACGAGCCCGCGACGAAAGGACACTGGCCTGAAGAACAGCTGTGGTCCACTGAAAAATACCTCGATTTCACCCCAAAACTGTTTGAAGCCGTACGTAGCAAGTTTGGTTTTAACGAACACCTGCTGCACGACATGCACCACCGCCTCACACCAATTGAAGCCGCCCGCTTTGGCAAAAGTGTGGAAGAACATCGCCTGTTCTGGATAGAAGATCCAACACCGGCCGAAAACCAGGAATGCTTCCGCCTGATCCGCCAGCATACTGTTACCCCCATTGCCGTGGGCGAAGTGTTTAACAGCATCTGGGACTGTAAGCAACTGATTGAAGAGCAGCTTATTGACTACATCCGCACCACGATAACTCATGCGGGTGGTATTACTGGCATGCGTCGTATCGCTGACTTTGCTTCGCTCTACCAGGTTCGCACTGGATCACACGGGCCATCTGATCTGTCGCCAATTTGCCACGCTGCCGCGCTGCACTTTGACTTGTGGGTGCCAAACTTTGGCGTACAGGAATATATGGGCTACTCCGAGCAGATGCTGGAGGTCTTCCCACATAACTGGACATTCGATAACGGTTATATGCACCCAGGCGACAAGCCAGGACTGGGCATTGAGTTTGATGAAAAGCTGGCAGCGAAATATCCCTATGAACCTGCATATTTGCCGGTAGCTCGCCTCGAAGATGGCACCTTGTGGAATTGGTAACGGGAGATATAACGATGAAAAGTATCACCATACAACAGCCAGAAAAACTGGTCATTGAAGAGCGTCCAGTTCCACAACCACTGCCTTACGAAGTGCGTATTCGCGTAAGCAGCGCCGGTATTTGTGGTTCAGACGTGCACATTTATCGCGGGCATAATCCGTTCGCCAAGTATCCGCGCGTTATCGGCCACGAGTTTTTCGGCCATATTGATGCAGTCGGTGAAGGCGTTGATTCATCACGTATCGGTGAACGTGTGGTGGGTGACCCGGTTGTGAGTTGTGGTCACTGCTATCCCTGTTTAGTCGGGCGGCCAAATGTATGTGCTGAACTCCAGGTTATTGGTGTACATCGCGATGGCGGTTTTAGCGAATATATCACCTTGCCTGCAAAGAACGCCCACGTGGTACCGCAGAGTATTCCTGATAATGAAGCCACGATGGTGGAACCATTCACGATTGCTGCCAATATCTGTAGCCAACTGAATCCAGGTCCTCTGGACACCGCATTGGTCTATGGCGCCGGGCCGATGGGCTTAACCTCTATTCAGGCATTGCGCGGTGTGTACGGCGTCAAAGAGATTATCGTGGTTGACCGTATTGACGAGCGCCTCGCGATGGCGAAAGCCAACGGAGCCGATCGGGTTATCAATAATGCCCATATTGATTTGCATGCAGAACTTGAGCGTTTGGGAATTCGTCCAACCCTAATCATTGATGCGGCCTGTCATCCGGCCATTTTACCGGAAGCAATCGCGCTTGCTTCACCTGCTGCACGCATCGGCATTATGGGTTTTTCATCTGACCCTTGCGTGTTGAATCAACAAGCTATCACCAGTAAAGAGCTCTCTATATATAGCTCACGACTCAACAGCAATCGCTTCCCAATGGTGATTGACTGGATGACACAGAAAAAAATAAACCCGGAGAAATTAATTACCCATCAGTTCAATTACATGCAAGTAGTTGATGCAATGGAAATATTTGAAAAAGACCAAAAGCAATGCTGCAAGGTATTGCTGACGTTCTGACTCGCCCATCTGTATCTATAGATTTGCTGTCCCTACAACGACAAATTGCTGAGAACAGAAATATGAATACTTCTATTAATATAAAAAATGACCAGCCGGAAAGAAGCACCGGTGATTTAGTTAAAGCTGCCGTTTCTGGTTGGCTCGGTACTGCACTGGAATTCATGGATTTCCAGTTATATTCATTAGGTGCTGCGTTAGTCTTCCACGAAATATTTTTCCCTGAGCAATCCGCTGCGATGGCATTAATATTAGCGATGGGAACCTATGGTGCAGGTTATATCGCCCGTATTGCCGGTGCTTTCTTCTTTGGTCGAATGGGCGACACCATTGGGCGTAAGAAAGTCCTGTTTATTACTATTACGATGATGGGGATTTGTACCACCTTAATTGGTGTGCTCCCAACCTATGCACAAATCGGTATTTTTGCGCCGATGCTCTTAGTGCTGTTACGTATTATTCAGGGATTGGGTGCTGGGGCTGAAATTTCAGGTGCCGGGACTATGCTTGCAGAGTATGCGCCCAAAGGTAAACGCGGCATTATTTCCTCTTTAGTTGCGATGGGGACCAACTGCGGTACGCTATCGGCAACAGCGATTTGGGCAGTGATGTTCTTCGTCCTTCCAAAAGAAGAGTTGTTGGCATGGGGTTGGCGTGTACCATTCCTTGCGAGCGTGGTGGTGATGATTTTTGCCATCTGGTTGCGTATGAATCTCAAAGAAAGCCCAGTGTTTGAGAAAGTTAATGATGACACTGAAAACGTTGCGGTGACAAAACCAGTGGCTGACAAAACTCACTCGCTTGGTGCGATGTTTACCAGTAAATCATTCTGGCTTGCAACGGGATTACGTTTTGGTCAGGCTGGGAACTCTGGTTTAATTCAAACCTTCCTTGCGGGTTATTTAGTTCAGACGTTATTGTTTGAAAAACGTATTCCGACTGACGCCCTAATGATTAGCTCTGTTATTGGTTTTATTACCATTCCGTTCTTAGGTTGGTTGTCAGATAAAATTGGTCGTCGTATCCCTTATATTATCGTTAATATTTCAGCCATTATTCTTGCCTACCCAATGCTGTCGATGATTGTTGATAAGAACAATGATGTTAACGTCATTATGGCTTCAATTATCATTATTCATAACGTCGCTGTGCTGGGATTGTTTGCTCTGGAAAATATCACCATGGCCGAAATGTTCGGCTCGCGTAATCGCTTCACACGAATGGCGATTTCGAAAGAAGCGGGCGGGCTGGTTGCAGTAGGGTTTGGTCCGGTGCTCGCAGGTATTTTCGTCAACATGACGGGGTCCTGGTGGCCGATTGTCGTCATGATGATTGTCTACTCGGTAATTGGTTTATTGGCAGCAATATTGATGCCTGAAGTGAAAGACCGCGACCTGAGCCTGGCTGAGGATGCCGCGGAAACTCCCAAAAAGGCAGCAGCTGTAAATGGTATCAGGAATTACTAAAGGTGTAGCCACGGGGTCACGGAACACCAGATATCGCAAAATGTGATCCTGTCATACAGCTTTTACATTTGTGTCATACCAAATAGCCAAAGTTTAATTCAAATCAAAATGCAGACTACCATAGCAGGTAGTCTGTAGCTGTCCCCAAGTTACTACACAGCGAGTTTTAAAAATGGAAAACAAGCTCTTATCTGCAAAAGCTATTCTGCCAAAATATGACCGTAGCAAACTGGTATCACGCATCGTTCATCTTGGTTTTGGCGCATTCCATCGTGCGCATCAGGCGGTTTACGCCGACATCCTGGCGAATGAATATGGTAGCGACTGGGGTTACTGCGAAGTCAATCTGATTGGCGGCGAGCAACAAATTGCTGATTTAAAGAAGCAAGACAATCTTTATAGCGTGGCTGAAATGTCGGCTGACGCCTGGCATTGCCGCGTTGTGGGTGTAGTGAAAGATGCGATTCATGCGCAGGTCGATGGCCTTGAAGCGGTATTTAGTGCGCTGACTCAACCAGAAGTTGCCATTGTTTCCCTGACTGTGACCGAAAAAGGCTATTGCCATACTCCAGCTACCGGCACCATCTTGCTGGACCATCCTTTAATTGCGCACGATCTCGCTCATCCACAGCAGCCAAAATCTGCACCGGGTGTGATTGTAGAAGCACTGGCTCGCCGTAAAGCCGCGGGCCTGCCTGCGTTTAGCGTTATGTCCTGTGACAACATGCCGGAAAATGGCCATGTAACCCGCAACGTTATCACCGCCTACGCCCAGGAAATTAACCCAGAATTGGCCGCGTGGATTGAAACTCACGTGACATTCCCCTCCACCATGGTTGACCGAATTGTACCGGCTGTGACGGCTGAAACGCTGGAACAAGTTTCCCAGGCAACAGGTGTTGTTGACCCGGCGGCCGTTGCGTGCGAACCGTTCCGCCAGTGGGTTATTGAAGATAATTTTGTGGCAGGCCGCCCAGAGTGGGAAAAAGCAGGTGC
>NZ_DATERI010000017.1:0-6206 GCF_035271705.1 Buttiauxella sp. | reverse complement strand
ATCCACAAGATAAATTTCTATACCGGGATGTCGCAGGCTGCCCTCAACGCGATTGAGCACCGTATGAATCAACGACATGCCATTTATGACGAATACGCCGAGTTGCTGTTGGGGATTGAAGAGGCGATTACTGATGTTGTCACCCAGCAAATGCAGATTTTTGGCAGTTCGGGTAAAGCTTAGAGTCTGTCCCAGTAGGCGTAATTGTTGCAGATCGTTTGGCCTCGGACTGCGCGGAAAAACCGCAGCGTACACGTAGTACGTGAGGATTTTGAGCACAGCCCAGGAGCAAACGAGCAAATAAAATAGCCTAATGGGATAGGCTCTTAAGGAGAGGTTATGAGTAAGCGCAGCGGAATTATCGCCGCCGGAAATATGCTGGTCGACCACGTGCACCAAATTACGCAATGGCCGCAGCGCGGATGGCTTGCCGAAATTATCCACAGTGAACGCTCAACCGGTGGCGCACCGTTAAACGTGCTGCTGACGCTGGCGAAAATGCATGTCGGCCTGCCGCTTCAGGCGGTGGGTTTAGTGGGTGACGATCATGATGGCGACTACATTATGGCGATGTTGGATCAGTATCATGTCAATCACCAGCACGTGCGCCGCACCACCTTCGCACCGACCTCGATGTCACAAGTGATGACCGACCCGAGCGGGCAGCGCACCTTTTTTCACTCGCCAGGTGCGAATCGTCTGCTTGATTTACCCGCTTTTGACCGCCTTGAATCGTCATTCAAAATCTTCCATCTCGGCTATTTGCTACTGCTCGATAGTCTCGATATTGAAGATGCAGAATATGGCACGCGCAGCGCCAGGTTGCTGGCCATGATGGCCCTGCAAGGTTACGAAACCTCGCTTGATTTGGTCTCGCGTCAAGGTGACCCGCGTTACCGCCCGATGGTGCTCCCTACCCTGCGCTGGCTGGATTATTTGGTGATTAATGAGCTGGAAGCCGGTGAGTTTAGTGGGTTGGAGATCCGAAACGCTGACGGTGCGCCACATGTGGAAAATATTGCGCAAGCGGCAAATCAATTACTTAACGCTGGCGTGCGCCAACGCGTGGTGATTCATTGCCCGGAAGGCGCATGGGGTGTTGAACCCGGCCATGAAGGGATGTGGGTCCCCTCATTTATGTTAACGCAGCATGAAATCATCGGCAGCGTAGGTGCAGGGGACGCTTTTTGTGCCGGCGTCTTATATGGCTGCCATGAAAAATGGCCGCTACTCGACAGCTTGAAATTAGCCCACGCCTGCGCTCGCGCGAATTTGTTATGCGCGAATGCCATTGATGGAGCAAAAACGCTGGCAGAATTACAGGCATTTATAAGTGAACACAGCTAACCATCTGAATAATTAGTGAAATTTAGAGGACTACGTCCGATTTCTTCCGCAGAAAAATTCTCCATCTCAGCATCCTCAATTTGGTTTGGGTTCTTTTAAACCCAATACATATGAATTAACATATGTATGTCTAAACAATATTGAGGCTAAAAATGCTGCTTCCTGTTCAGCTTTTTAAAACGCTTTCCGACGAAACCAGACTCTCCATCGTGATGCTGCTGCGTGAAGCTGGGGAGCTCTGCGTGTGTGACATTTGTGCCGCAACCGGGGAGTCACAGCCGAAAATCTCTCGTCACATGGCGATCCTTCGTGAGTTTGACCTTGTCACCGACCGACGTGAAGGCAAGTGGGTTCACTATCGATTGTCTCCAAATATGCCTGCGTGGGCTGCCGCAACTATCGATAACACCTGGAACTGTCTGCGCGAAGAAACGCGCCTGAAACTAGATGCAATGCGGGCTGGGTCGTGTTAGAGAACCCCTCATACATTCAATAATTCATATGTGATGGAGTATGTCATGTTACTGGCAGGGATCATTTTTTTATTCACACTGACACTCGTTATCTGGCAACCCAAAGGCTTGAGTATCGGGTGGAGTGCAACCATTGGCGCTGTTCTGGCACTGTTATGTGGCGTCATTCAACTCAGCGATATTCCCGTGGTGTGGAATATCGTCTGGAACGCCACAGCGACATTTATCGCCGTCATTATCATCAGCCTGTTATTGGATGAATCTGGCTTTTTCGAGTGGGCCGCATTGCACGTTTCCCGCTGGGGCAACGGGCGTGGACGCCTGTTGTTCACTTATATCGTGCTGCTGGGCGCCGCTGTTGCTGCGTTGTTTGCCAACGATGGAGCAGCCCTTATCCTGACGCCTATCGTTATCGCGATGTTGCTGGCTCTGGGTTTCAGTAAACAAGCCACGCTGGCATTTGTGATGGCAGCGGGTTTTATTGCCGACACCGCCAGCCTGCCGCTCATCGTCTCAAACCTGGTCAATATCGTTTCGGCGGACTTCTTTAAACTGGGATTTGCCGAATACGCATCGGTGATGGTGCCTGTCGATATCGCCGCCATTGCGGCAACGCTAACCATGCTGCACCTGTTTTTCCGCAAAGACATTCCACCTGTTTATGAACTCTCGAAACTCAAAGAACCCGTAAAGGCAATCAAAGACCTGGCAACCTTCAGAACCGGCTGGATTGTCCTTCTGCTCCTGCTGGTGGGATTCTTTGTGCTTGAGCCGTTGGGCATCCCGGTGAGTGCCATCGCCGCCGTCGGGGCCTTGATTTTGTTTGCTGTGGCGAAGAAAGGCCATGCGATTAATACCGGAAAAGTGCTGCGTGGCGCGCCTTGGCAAATCGTTATTTTCTCGCTGGGGATGTACCTGGTCGTCTACGGGTTGCGGAACGCAGGACTGACTGAATATCTGTCCCGTGTGTTGAATATTCTTGCTGAACAAGGGCTGTGGGCAACCACATTGGGGACAGGTTTCATCACGGCTTTCCTGTCATCCATAATGAATAATATGCCTACAGTACTGATAGGTGCTCTGTCCATTGATGGCAGCACAGCAACAGGGGTGATTAAAGAAGCGATGATTTACGCCAATGTCATCGGCTGCGATTTGGGGCCAAAAATCACCCCTATTGGCAGCCTGGCAACCCTGCTTTGGCTCCATGTGCTGACACAGAAAAACATGGTAATTACATGGGGATACTATTTCCGGACGGGCATCATCATGACATTGCCGATTCTGTTTGTGACGCTCGTAGCTCTGGCGTTACGTCTTTCTTTCACACTGTAATGAGATACTGATATGAACAACATCACCATTTATCACAACCCAGCCTGCGGCACCTCTCGGAATACACTAGAGTTGATCCGCAACAGCGGCGCTGAGCCAACGATTATTTTATATCTCGAAACGCCACCATCACGTGAAGAACTGACTAAACTCATCGCTGACATGGGGATAACGGTACGCGAGCTGCTGCGTAAAAATGTGGAACCCTATGAACAACTGGGTCTTGCAGAGGATAAATTTACCGACAGCGAGATGATTGAGTTCATGCTTCAACATCCTATTTTGATTAACCGTCCTGTTGTTGTCACCCCGCTGGGAACGCGCCTGTGCCGGCCTTCCGAGGTTGTGCTCGATATTCTGCCGGAATCTCAGCAAGGTGCTTTCAACAAAGAAGATGGTGAAAAAGTGATTGATGAATCAGGGAAGCGTGTGAAGCAGTAAAAAGACTGCCCCTCATTCTGTCAGTTTCCGGGACGCATTCTGGTTCTGGCTGAAGCTAGGTTTTATTAGCTTCGGTGGGCCTGCGGGGCAAATTTCAATCATGCACCAGGAGCTAGTGGAGAACCGTCGCTGGATATCCGAGCAGCGTTTTCTGCACGCACTGAACTACTGCATGGTTTTGCCAGGACCTGAGGCTCAGCAACTGGCAACCTATATCGGTTGGTTAATGTGTCAGACCTATCCAGCCATGAATACCCATATAGATACCCACAGCGGCAATTAAAACGCTTGAAAAATAAGGGGCTCGACGCGCCAGGGTATTAAAACCGCTCCAGCGTTTTGTTGCCTGTCTGACGCTGTATGCGGCTGCAACGCCGACAGTCACCAGGGTTATCGCCAGTCCAATACTGAAGCACAACACCAGTGCCGCACCCAGTGAGAAAGCCTTCACCTGGATGCACAGCAGCAGGACGGTTATTGCTGCCGGACAAGGGATTAACCCGCCGGTCAGCCCAAAGAGAATAATCTGCCCAGTGGTGACATTTCTGTCGGTGAAACGGCGTTTAATGTCGTTCGCATGCGCTTTTTCGTGCGCATCCTGGTATTCCTGAGAAGAAGTATCCAGCCCCTCTAGCGCAGCATGATCATGGTGGTGATCGTGTTCGCTGAACTCAATATCATAATCGTGTGAATGCCCGGCGTGCCCCAGTATCAGACGCGCGGTAAAGGTGTGCGGCTCAGGGATGGGATGGATGGACTGCAAGAAACCTTCTTTCTCCTCAAACTTGAATATCTGCGCAAAACCCTTCCCACGCTGCGTGGTAACAGTGACTGTATTTGCGCCCCAGCGTTGCCCTGACACATTCTTTAAACGCCAGTGCGGCGGACTGTCTTCTTCATAAATAGATAATTCAACGTGTCCGTGGCCGGTATCAATCAGGTGAGATTCATCGTGGTCATGATGTTCATGTGCAAAAGCCTGTTCGGCTTTCCACTGCTGCTCCCCACGCCAGGTACGCCAGCACATCCAGATGGCTGTGGCGATAATAATAATGGCGGAGATGAGTTGGAAGTAAGGTTCGGTGGCTTCTGCGGTGAATTGACGGCTCAAATACATGCCGCCAAAAGCAATCAGCCAGACGACGGCGGTATGTGAAATCGTTGCAGCAAGCCCCAGCAACACCGCCTGTTTCATGGTGCCGCGGATAGCAACAATGAACGCGGCCATCATTGTTTTGGAATGCCCAGGCTCAAGGCCATGCAGTGCGCCCAGCAGAACAGCGCTGGGAATAAACAACCACGCGTTACCAATACCTTGCTGCAAGAGTGCGGAAAAGTCGGTCATAACTCCCTTAGCGATATGTAGAGTATATAAATCTTTTAAGCTGCGCTGTTTTCCGCCTGAATAATATCAGCCGAAAATACGTATCCTATTCCACGAATAGTACGAATAAATATCGGTTGATGTGGATTGGTTTCTATTTTACGTCGTAGTCGCATAATCAGTACATCTATTGTTCTGTCGAAAACGTCGAGACTTTCGCTATGCGTCAATTCCAGTAACCTTTCACGAGAGAGTACTTTGCGGGCATTTTGCATTAATGCCAACAATAAACCGTATTCCCCTTGTGTTAGCGCAATTTGCTCATGTTGAGTATTGAATAACTGGCAACGTTCGGTATCCAGTCGCCAACCGTTGAAGTGTAATCCGACGGTTTTTGTGGTGGTGGTTTCCACCGCCAGTGCGCCAGTGCGCCGCAGCACCGCTTTAACGCGTGCGACCACCACGCGGGAATTAAACGGTTTAGCGATGTAATCATCGGCTCCCATTTCCAGCCCGACCACCACATCTGACTCACTACCCAAGCCTGTCAGCATCACCACGGGTAAATCGGGCCGCTGGCGCTGAATGTGTTGCAGAACTAACAGACCATTGATATCGGGCAGAATCATATCCAGCAGCACCAGAGCGATACCCGGATACTGAGCAACCGTGGCCAACGCATCATTCCCGTTATGACACACCATCACCTCGAATACGTGTTCATTGAGCACGTCGCGCAGCACGTCACAGATTGCCAAATCGTCATCCACCAGCAAAATTGCAGGCTTCATGATTGAACTCCTGGGGAGGGAAAGGTCATGAGACAAGTGTGGGTGATTGTGGAAGGAGTTCTGCACAAAAGACAAATACCCATGCTGAATTTACAACCAGTGTCACAAACCAAGCCAACTCGACACGTCACTTTTGACGATGACCTGTTTTTCGTCAGAGTTTTGCTGCTTTTTTCTTCGTAAGATACCCGTAATTCCCATGTTTTCTATGTGGCATAGATAATGCATTAGGTACCTTCAAAGTAACTAATATTGACTGGAGCAACACTGATGAAAAAAGTCGTCACGGTCTGCCCCTATTGTGCCTCGGGTTGCAAAATCAACCTCGTGGTCGATAACGGCAAAGTCGTCAAAGCGGAAGCGGCTCAGGGTAAAACTAACCAGGGTGAACTTTGCCTGAAGGGTTACTACGGCTGGGATTTTATTAACGACACCAAAATCCTTACCCCGCGCCTTAAATCACCGATGATCCGTCGCCAGAAAGGCGGCAAACTC
>NZ_DATERI010000016.1:0-39193 GCF_035271705.1 Buttiauxella sp. | reverse complement strand
ACTTGTGGGGCATTAATTCGTGATGAAACACTGCATATCTGGTACGGCGCGGCAGATGAGTGCATTGCGCTGGCGACAATGTCGCTGGCAGATTTGTGGAAGCACCTGAAATTGAACAAACAATAAAACGCTGTCGTGGGGCCATATCTTATATACACCAGCCTGGTGAATGGGGATCTTTCCCTATCTCACCAGGATGTGGCCAAGAGACACTGGAAGCAGGAGAGGAATTTAGCGAATAAACTCAGCGAAACGTTGTGCATTTTGCTTCAGATATTCCGGGAAATCGCCGCTCTGGAGATCGATAACCTGCAGGTTCCTTTCTCGCGCCCAGATATCCAGCCCATTCTCAATCGCATTCTTGATATGCTCTTGATTATTAAGCTCTGGTGTATCGTATTCCGTATGTGAAATGGTCGACATTTTTTCTGAGATACGTTCAGCCGTCATTATCCAGGAGAAGTGCCAACCACCATTTTGAATGGTATTGGTCCTGAATTTAAGGTAGTTCCATTTAAACCACTGCTTATGTAAAACAGAACGTTTTAAATTACGTAACGTTTCTGGTTCACCCATAAAGAAGGTTTTCAAATTTTTATAACTCGTGATGCGTGGTGCCGGGCAAATACGAGCTTTACCATCTTTATTAAAGACTTGTAGATTAAATTGATAGTTGTAAAAAGTTTGATACAGAACTGAGCACAAATAATAGGGTTTGTGTTTTGCAATGGCCTCAGGATGTATTATTTCGTCAACATCAGAAACAATAATAACATCGTCGTTTTTAGCTCCCTCAAGCCCTCTCATTATCGCATTACGCGTGCGCGACTCGTTGGTCCAGCTGTCTTCTTCCGGTTTTTCGTCAAAGATGACGTAGATAATTTTGTCCTTAAATTTTGCAAACTTATTGATATCGAAATGCAACTCTACCGGCTGGCCAGTAAAGGAATGTGTCGATTCAACAATGACAAATTTATCAACGTAGTCATTGAGTACATTGAGTCGTAAATCAAGCAACATATCTTCATCGTAATAGAGGAAGCAGTCGAAAATCATGGGCACACGACCAGAGTCTGGTGATAATTAAGGGTCGTAAGTATAGAACGTTCAATGGGGGATAAAAATAAGCCTGCTTATTATATCCCCCGGCATTAGCTTTCCGGGGGATAATTCGATCACAGAACTAACTCGGTTTTGTTACTGCTGGCATAAAGCGATTCCAACGCCTTCCTCGCACAGCCCAACACATGTTCACACTGCTCAATGGTGATGGTTAGCGGTGGCTCGATACGAATGGTTTTCGCATTGTTGAGCGTCCCGGCGACCAGAACCTGCTGGCGGAACATTTCGCTTGCAAAGTTATAGCCAATTTCGTTGTCGCTAAACTCAAGGGCAATCAATAAACCTTGTCCACGTGCATCAACGACCAAGTCCGGGAACTCACGTTTCAGAGCCTGGAAGCCTTCTACCAACAGTTGCCCTTTCTGTTGCGCTTGAGCCGGAAGATTTTGCTCAAGCAGAACATGGATTGTGGCAAGTGCCGCCGCACAGGCTAACGGGTTGCCACCAAAAGTTGTGGTGTGCAGGAAAGGATTATCAAACAGCACAGAGAAAACTTCTTCTGTCGCAACGGTCGCGCCAATCGGCATTACACCGCCACCCAATGCTTTGGCGAGGCATAAAATATCAGGCTGCACGTTCTCGTGTTCGCAGGCGAACATTTTTCCCGTACGTCCCATTCCGGTTTGCACCTCATCGAGAATAAGCAGGGCGCCAAATTCATCGCAAAGCTTACGAACCGCGGGTAAATAACCCAATGGTGGAATAATAACGCCACCTTCTCCCTGAATAGGTTCAAGGAGTACGGCTGCGACATCATCACCGCTTTTACGGCATTCGCTGAGTTCTGTGCGTAACGCGTCGATATTGCCAAACGGTACATGTCTAAAGCCCGGAAGTAACGGCATAAACGGTTTACGGAAAGCCGCTTTTGCTGTTGCTGACAATGCCCCAAGAGATTTGCCATGGAACGCGCCACTGGCGGCGATAAAGGTAAATTTACCGCGTGGGGATTGATAGGCTTTGGCGAGTTTTATCGCCGCTTCAACCGATTCTGTCCCGCTGTTGCTAAAGAAGCTGTACTTGAGTTTACCCGGAGTGAGTGTCGCAAGAGTTTTGGCTAGCATCGCTCGTAGGGGGTCGAGCAGCTCCTGACTGTGCAGGGGTTGTTTTTCGAGCTGATGCTGTACGGCGGATACCACTGTTGGATTACGGTGCCCCACGTTAAAAATGCCGAACCCACCCAGACAATCTAAATATTCCTTACCCTGGGTGTCGACAAGCGTATTCAGACTGCTCGCTTGCCACTCTACGGCCCCGTAATCCCCGCCGGCGGTTACTGATTTGCGATACTCAAGAAAACCCGGATTCACATGCTGTTGGAAGTTATCAATAACCTCTCGATTTAACGCCTTCATCTCCTCATGAGTCAGTGTCTTCTTTTCGATGATATTGAGAGCGTGCGCTGTGCAGGCAAGAGCCGAAGCGCTAGTCGGTAACCTGTTCAAAATGTGCTCCTGGGTATGACGTATCACGCGATACACGAAATAAGTATTGCAGGGAATACGCCACTTCGCTTCTCCTAAGCAAAATCAGGATAAACGATCTGGGGGAATTCGAATTGCACAATTTTTAAACACCAGGAGTCACATTCTGACGGGAAATATGCTGCTTTCACGCAACTTTTCTGTCAGATATCTGGTTTTTTTGCACCATAACCATGCGTCGTGCTGCTTATTGGTGCGGATAACCCATGTTACCTCTTATGCGGCGTCCATCCGGTGATCTCCACGCACCAGAGCGGCGCGATCGTACTCATGTCCAATGGCTCCATTTGTCATATAGGCCGCACGATCTGACATATGGGCAATCACATCGGCATCATGGCTGACGAGCAGGTAAGTCATACCAAACTGTTGCTTAAGGCGGTTCAGCAGATTGAGAATTTCTGCCTGCACGGACATATCCAGCGCTGAAGTTGGCTCATCAAGCAGCAGAATTTTAGGGCGAAGCAGTAGTGCACGCGCAATGGCTACACGTTGTCGCTGCCCACCAGAAAGCTGGTGCGGATAACGCTTCATGGCATCTGTTGGCAGCCCGACCTGAAGCAGCGCTTCTTCTACGCGGGCGGCAATTTGCACTTCGCCATGAAGAGCCAACGGCTCGGCCAAAGTACGATAAATCGTATGGTTCGGGTGCAAGGATGCGTACGGGTCCTGAAACACCATTTGCACGTTGCGGCGCAAATCACCCTGAAAACGCACGCCGGGTTTGATTGCCCCATCCAGTAGTTTTACGCTACCTTGCCACTCACGCTGCAACCCCGCCAGCACGCGTAAAATGGTGGATTTCCCACAGCCTGAAGCGCCAATTAAACTGAATGTTTCCCCTGAGTTAACGGCGAAACTGGCGTTGCGCACAGCGGTTTTAACCTGACCTTTTGCGCTAAATTGTACGCACAGGTTGCTGACTTCAACGATTGCCATCGCTTTCTCCTTGCAGATTCTGGCTACGGTCTAAAGTCGGTAACATCATGCCGTAAGTCGCAGCGTTAGGACGGCATGTCCAGAGTGTGCGTGTATAAGCGTGCGTTGCGGTGGCAAGTTGGTTGGCTGGCATTTCATCGACTTTTTGCCCTTGATACATCACCAGCACGCGCTGGCAGTACTCTGCAACAAGAGGGAGATCGTGGCTAATCAATAGCATTGCCATCTGGCGTTGTTCGCATTGTTCTACCAGCAGTTCCAGAATCTGGTTACGTAAGCGGGCATCAAGCGCGGAAGTGGGTTCGTCGGCAATCAACACTTTTGGATTGTTGACCAGCGCAATCGCTATCATCACTCGTTGCCCCATGCCGCCAGAAAGTTCTGCCGGGTAACGAGCCAGCACGTTTTCCTGCAACCCTACTGCATTGATAACTTCGCCAATCCGCTCCCGGCGCTGTGCTGTCGGCATTTTCTGATGCAGACGTAACGCCTCGTCGATTTGCTGCGCAACGCTTTGTACTGGGTTAAGCGCGTAGCGTGGATCTTGTAACACCATCGCGATTTTATTGCCGCGCAGGCCTTGCCAATCGCGGTTGCGCAGAGTCAGCAGGTCGTTATCCAGAACATTGAGTTGAGTCGCATTCACTTTACCGGGTTTACGCACCAGCCCCATCAGCGCCCGGGCAGTCATGGATTTACCTGAGCCTGATTCACCGACCAGCGCCAGCCTCTCGTTACCCAGCGTAAACGAGAGATTGTCCACGACGCGCGCACCAGGGTAATCAATGTTTAACCCACGCACTTCAATTCGATTCTCAGTCATGGCCTGGCTCCAGCACATCGCGTAATCCATCACCCAGTAGGTTAAATGCCAGGCTACTGATAAGAATAGCGGTGCCTGGGATCGCAGCAATCCACCATTGATCGAAAATAACCTGCATCCCGTCAGCGATCATTGAACCCCATTCAGACATCGGTGGCCTTGCGCCAAGTCCGAGGAAGCCAAGCCCGGCTGCGGCCAAAATAATCCCTGCCAGATCAAGCGCCAGGCGAACAATCGCTGAGGGTAAGCACAGCGGCAGGATATGGCCGACTAACAGGCGCGGGCCGCGGATACCCATCATTTCGGCGGCGGCGAGATAGTCACTGTGGCGCAGACGCTGAATCTCGCTGCGGGACTGTCGTGCATACGCAGGCCAGGTTGTGAGTGCCAGCGCCAGTGCGCCGTTGACAAGCCCTGGCCCAAGCATCGCAACAAAGGCAAATGCCAGAATCAGGCGTGGCATCGACATCACGACATCCGTAAAACGCATTAACACCCGTTCCAGCCAACCTCCGTAATAACCGGAAAGAATGCCGATGAGCAGCCCGAAGGGAAGTGTGATGACCGTAACCAGTAACACCAGGGCAAGGGCCGGGCGTGAGCCATAAATCAGACGTGAGAGGACATCGCGGCCATAGCTATCAGTACCCAACCAGTGTTGGGCATTTGGCGCTTGCAGACGCGCTGCAGCGTCTTGCCAGTTGGGATCGAACGGCGCGATAAGCGGCGCGAAAACAGCAACCAGCACCAGAAATGTGATGATTGCCAGCCCACATAGTGCCGCAGGTGAACGCAACGTGCGGCGTAAAAAGAGGTAAGACGGCATTAGTGCACCCTCGGATCGGTGACACGCACCAGCACGTCAGTCAGATTATTGATAATGACAAACGACACGCCAATCAGCAGTGTGCCACCCATGATTGCGGTGGTATCCCCGGCGAAGAGCGCGGTGGTGAGGTAACGCCCGATGCCTGGCCAGGAAAATACCGTTTCTGTTAGCACCGCACCTTCCAGCATTCCGGTGTAGGCCAACGCAATGACCGTGAACAACGTGCCGCGAATGTTGGGCAGCACGTGGCGCACCAGAATCTTCATGTCTCCGGCACCTTTGGCGCGCGCAAGCGTAATGTATTCTTTGTTCATTTCGCTTAGGCAAGCGGTGCGAGTGAGTCGGGTAATACTGGCTAGCGAGTAATAAGCCAGCAGCAGCACAGGTAGCACTAGATGGTTGATGGCATTCATGAACGCGGCGCGGTCACCGGAAAGCCAGGTGTCGAGAAGCACAAAACCTGTTTTAGGTTCCACACTGTACTGGTAAATATCATCCAGACGACCCGGCCCAGCACTCCATTGCAGGCGGGCGTAAAACAACGCCAGCATCAGCAGACCAAGCCAAAAGATAGGGACAGAATTACCCAGCAGCGTGAAGGTGCGTACCGCAAGATCCCAGGGTGAACCTGCAAATCGAGCGCAAAGTACGCCAAAAATCACACCCAGAACACTACCCATAATCAGCGCGAGGGTCGCGAGCTCTAGTGTCGCCGGGAAAGCTGCGAGCAAATCCTGGAGCACGGGTTGGCCAGTGGCGCTGGCGGTGCCTAAATCACCGTGAGCAAGATGAGTCAGGTAATGCCAGAACTGAACGGGCAGGGGATTATCCAGACCAAGCTGGTGGCGCACTTGATCGTAAGTCGCCTGGCTTGCGTGATCACCCACGATTTGTAGCACGCGATCGACAGGTGAAAGTGCTGACAAGGCAAAGGTGATAATCAGCAAACCGATAAGCGTAAGTGCCAGGGTAAACAGCCCCTGCACAAGCGTCAATACTGTGCGGCGAAAGCGACTCGATGCTGAGAGGGTGGAAATGTCTGACATGTGGAACTCTATCCCTGTGGCTGGTTTTCCCCTCTCCCTAAGTGCGGAAGAGGGGATTTCAGTTATTTGCTCACGCGATCGTAATACACCATATCTGCATTCAAACCTTGTTGATAGCCTTTCACATTTTCACGCACCACAATCTGTGTTTTTCCTTGATCAACAAAGATATATGGTGAGTTATGTTGTACCTCTTCCTGTATTTTCTTATACAGTTCCAGGCGCTTAGCCGGGTCAGCTTCTGCCACTGCGGCCAGAGTTTGTTTGTTTAGCTCAGGAATTTGCCAGCCGTTCAAACCTGCAACCGTGCTTGCTTTGCCATCGTTGTAGGCAAAAGCGCTGGCGTTGGAATGAGCATCAAAGTAATCCGGGATCCACAAACGGATTGCGGCCTGATGTTGTTTGGCACGAACGCGGGCATACACCTGGCTGCCCGCGGCTGGCAGAAGATCGATCTTCACGCCACCCTGAGCGAAGCTCGCCTGCATCGACTGCGCGATAGTGATGAAAGGCGGTTTGTTTTCCACATCCAGTGTGAAATGCGCATCTTTGATACCCGCTTTAGCGAGGATTTCCTTCGCTTTGGCCGGGTCAAATTTGAACGGGTTGTTGTCCAGCGCGCCTGCGAAACCCACTGGAAGGAAGCTTTGGTGAATAAAATACTGGCCTTTCAGTAGGTCTTTAGTGATGCCTTCGTAATCCACCAGATAGCGTGCCGCTTCCCAGAGGGCTGGGTTATTGAGCAGTGGGTTGGCATTGTTACCCGCATTGAACACCATATAGTTCTGCTCAGCAGAAGGAATGCTCAGCACTTTCACGCCAGGTTTACCTTCCAGCGCGCTGGTCTGATCCGCACCCAGATCCCGGGCGATATCCGCATCACCTTGCTGAATAAGCAAGCGGCGAGCAGCCGGGTCTGGCACGTTTTTAATGATGATATTCTTAACTTTTGGTGCATCACCAGGAGACGTAGAGTTTGCGTCCAGCACAATCGCCTGATGCGGCTGGTAAACCCGCATCTTGAATGGGCCGCTGCCAGCAGAGTGCATTTTCAGCCATTCGTTACCGAAATCACCCGTTTTCGCGTTAGGCGCAACAGCTTTCTCATCCACAATTGATGCAATGGGCGTAGAGAGAATATTCAGCGCTACAGCCGGGCTGACATCTGCGGTCCAGTGCAATTCCAGCGTGTGTTCGTCGACTTTCTTCAGCTGGCTTGCGATGTTTTCTGGCTGCCAGCCCAGCACGTTAAGAATAAATGCTGGAGACTTATTGAGCGTCACGGCTCGGGTGTAAGAGAAGATAACGTCTTCCGGGCGTAGCGGATTGCCGGAGGAGAATTTGGCATCCGGACGCAGTTTAATCGTCAATTTTTTGTTTGCCGCATCGCCCTGCCAGCTTTCTGCCAGCACCGGGACAACTTTCGCGGGATCATCACGGTCGGCCTGAACCAGGCGTTGATAAAGACTTGGTACGGTTTGAATACTGGAAAGCTCGTTCGCTTCGGCAGGATCAAGGCTGACAATATCATCCAGGCCTTGGGCAACGATTAACGTGTCCGGTGGTGTAGCGGCAAAGCTGCTTGCAGAGATTGCAGTCAACAGAAGTAGTGGCAGTATTTTTCTTTGCATGGGGCACCCTTATACCCTTCATCATTCAAGTTGTTGATGCGTTGGCTGCACACCTTCACCCCAGTCACATATTATCTATGCTGCTGGGATTCACGTGCTTGCCGCCTTGCTACCACTCGAATTATTTTGGGTATATATGAATTGTTATTCTTTGAGCAGGCTACGTTAGGTGAGTTATGAATATTCACAAAGTCCAAAAAATACTTTGCTTATAAATTTTAAACATAACCCATTCCTTCTAAGAATGAGGGTTAAGCCGGAAATGAAAACGCCGGGCATCAACCCGGCGCTTTGGATACTGCTAAAAATTACTCGTTGATACGGGGATGCTGTTGTACCAGGTTGGTACGCTTGGCCTGTAATTCTTCAATTTCACGATCAATATCTTCGATTTTCTGCTCGATGTTATCGTGATGTTCCTGAACAATTTCACGCGCTTCAGCAATATCAGACGCCGCAGGTGTTGCCCCTTTCAGCGGTTTATTGGCGGTCTCTTTCATCGTCAGGCCGGTCAACAGGCCAATGACCGCAACCACCATCAGATAATAGGCTGGCATCATTAGGTTGTCGGTTGTTTCGACTAACCAGGCTGCAACTGTTGGCGTAACACCTGCGACGAGCACCGAAATATTAAAGGCACTTGCCAATGCGCTGTATCGAATATGTGTTGGGAACATGGCGGGCAGCGTTGACGCCATAACTCCCGTAAAGGAGTTCAGAATGACCGCCAGAATCAGCAGCCCGGCGAATATCAGCCCCAGCACATTGCTGTTAATCAGGATAAAGGCAGGGATGGCAAGAACCAGTAACGCAATACTCCCGAAGACAATAAATGGACGACGGCCATAACGGTCGCTCAATAAGCCAATCACCGGCTGTACAAACAGCATCCCAATCATGATGGCGATAATGATCAGTACGCCATGTTCTTCGGAATAATGCAGGTTATGGGACAGGTAGCTGGGCATGTACGTCAGCAACATGTAGTACGTCACGTTGGTGCAAATCACGATACCGACACAGGTCAGCAGGCTGCGCCAGTGTTTGGTGGCAATCTCTTTAAAGGAGATTTTTGGCCCCTCAGCCAGGCCTTCTTTATCACCTTGCTCAAGCTTCTCAACGTGCTGCTGGAATGCCGGTGTCTCTTCAAGCGCATTACGCAGATACAGACCGATAATCCCTAATGGCAGAGCGAGGAAGAACGGCAGACGCCAACCCCATTCGAGGAAGTTTTCTTCACCAATAATGGCAGTAATCAGGACCACGACACCCGCACCACAGACAAACCCTGCGATGGAGCCGAAGTCCAGCCAACTCCCCATAAAGCCACGCTTACGGTCTGGGGAATATTCAGCCACGAAGATGGAAGCACCGGTGTATTCACCACCCACTGAAAACCCTTGCGCCATTTTTGCAAGTAACAACAGGATTGGCGCCCAAATACCGATACTTGCGTACGATGGAATCAGGCCAATACAGAAAGTACTCAATGACATAATGATGATAGTGATGGAGAGGATTTTCTGGCGACCATACTTATCACCCAGCATGCCGAAGAACAGGCCACCTAATGGGCGAATCAAGAAGGGAACAGAGAAAGTACCCAAGGCGGCAATCATCTGCACACTTGGGCTGGCATCCGGGAAGAAAATCTTACCGAGGGCGTAGGCTACAAAGCCGTATACGCCGAAATCAAACCACTCCATCGCATTGCCAAGCGATGCTGCAGTAATTGCCTTTTTAAGGCGGCTATCATCGATGATGGTGACGTCACTGACCTTGATAGGTCTGACTGTTTTTTTCCTTTTTAACATGATTATCCTCTTTTTTCTTTTGGGAGCGAAACTGACGCCCCTACTCAGTCTAATGTGCGAGCTAAAAATTGAAGGTTAAAACTCCAGCACTCAGCGTCACGATGATAATTTCATTAATAACTTCATGAAATTATTAACAAAAACGATTCACCTCTTAAATCATTATAAAAAATGTGGTTTGGTTAAGAAAGTGTGATCGCCGTCAAGTTTACCCGCTAAAGTAAATCTTTGCAGTGCCGAAATAACAACACATCAAAAAAATTAACAAAAAAATAACCTCGTAAGGGAGTTGCTATGACTGCACGTATGGCTGCTACACAGCATGAATACCTACTTGATGACGACATCACATTGATGTCCACAACCGATTTGAAAAGCACAATCACTCATGCGAACGATGCGTTTGTTAAGGTGAGCGGTTACCCGCTTCAAGAACTCATCGGTTGCCCGCACAATCTGGTACGCCATCCCGATATGCCAAAGGCGGCTTTCGCAGACATGTGGTACACCTTGAAACAGGGCGAACCGTGGACGGGTATCGTCAAAAATCAGCGTAAAAATGGCGATCATTACTGGGTACGCGCCAATGTCGTGCCGGTGGTGCGCAACGGTAAAACCACCGGATATATGTCGATTCGCACCAAAGCGCAGCCGGATGAAATTGCTGCCGTAGAGCCGCTCTATAAAGCGCTCAAAGAGGGGCGTTGCAAATATCGCCTGTTTAAAGGCCTGGTCTTGGGCAAGAGTGGGTTGGGGAAATTACCCACGTTGTCGTTACGAGGCCGCATTCGCTTGAATATCAGCAGCGTTTTCTTGCTGATGTTGGCGGCGTTCATCGCGTTGGGCCAAGGTGGGCTTTCTGTGTTGATTGGTGCGCTAGCGTGCCTGGTGGTCTGCGCGTTGCTGGAGTGGCAAATTGCTCGCCCACTGGAAAATGTTGCGCGCCAGGCGCTGGAAGTGGCGACCGGAAATCAGCAACGTGTGCAGCATCTTGCCCGAACGGATGAAATTGGCATGACGTTGCGTGCCATCGGCCAGCTTGGGCTGATGTGCCGTTGGCTCATTCATGATGTCAGCCACCAGGTTGAAAACGTGCGTAGTGGTAGTGAGACGCTGGCGCAGGGCAACGTCGAACTCAATGAACGCACCCGCCAGTCGGTTGTCAATGTGCAGCAAACCGTCTCCACCATGAGCCAGATGGCGGTATCGGTGCAGAACAATTCAGAAACCGCAGCGGCAGCAGATAAGCTTTCCAGCTCTGCAAGCCTTGCCGCAACCCATGGCGGCAAAGCGATGGAAACCGTGGTGACGACCATGGACGACATCGCCGATAGCACGCAACGGATTGGCTCCATCACCAGCCTTATCAATGACATTGCCTTCCAGACCAATATTCTGGCGCTTAATGCCGCAGTAGAAGCCGCACGCGCCGGAGAGCAGGGAAAAGGATTTGCAGTGGTGGCCGGTGAAGTGCGCAATCTGGCCCAGCGCAGTGCGACTGCGGCAAATGATATCCGCAAACTTATCGATGCCAGCGCCAGCAAAGTGCAGTCTGGCACCATTCAGGTTCACGAAGCGGGGCGCACCATGAATGATATTGTTGATCAGGTGCGAAACGTTACGCAGTTACTGGGGCAAATTAGCCACGCCACCTCTGAACAGGCTGAAGGATTGGCTGATTTAACACGTTCTGTTGCCGAACTTGACGCTATCACGCAAAAAAATGCGGCGTTAGTGGAAGAGAATGCGGAAGTGTCTGCGATGGTGAAGCACCGCGCCACGCGACTGGAAGATGCCGTCACAGTACTTCATTGAATGGAAGTTTTTTGATTTTCCGGATGTCGCAGCGCGAATCAGACCTACACGCGACATCCATCAGTTGCAGTAAATCCTATATTAGCTAGTCTGGGACAGAGTGACCGTATATTCACGATCCTAATCTATGGAGAGCGTTATGACGCAGTCGTCCCAAACTAACCGTCGCTTTGTGCTGGCGCAGCGCCCGCAAGGTATGCCAACGGATAAAGATATCCAGCTCGAAGAAGTTCCTGTTCCACAACCTGCAACGGGCCAGCTACTGCTGCGCACCCTTTATTTATCCCTCGACCCGTACATGCGCGGGCGCATGGATGATGCTGAATCCTACTCGGCGCCACTGGCCATTGGTGACGTTATGGGTGCCGGTACGGTTTGTCGTGTCGAGAAATCTGAACACGCAGATTATCAGGTTGGTGACCTGGTTCTGGCGTATACCGGCTGGCAGGATTACGCACTGTCCAACGGCGAAGGTTTGCAGAAACTCGATGCGGATATGCAACACCCGTCATATGCACTCGGTTTACTCGGGATGCCAGGTTTTA
Organism: Buttiauxella sp.; assembly: GCF_035271705.1. Lineage (GTDB taxonomy): Bacteria > Pseudomonadota > Gammaproteobacteria > Enterobacterales > Enterobacteriaceae > Buttiauxella. Next base: position 27,145 of record NZ_DATERI010000016.1, on the reverse strand, counting down.
CCGGTTATATGGGTTTGACCGATATTGGTGAACCCAAAGCGGGTGAAACCGTGGTTGTTGCCGCAGCCAGTGGGGCGGTGGGCTCGGTGGTTGGGCAGGTGGCAAAATTACTCGGTGCACACGTTGTGGGCATTGCGGGCGGCGAGGAGAAATGCCGTTACGTGACCGAGACTTTAAAATTTGATGCCTGCATCGACCACAAAGCGCCAGATTTTGCTGAACAGTTGAAAAAGGCCTGCAGCAAAGGCATTGACGTCTATTTTGAAAACGTCGGTGGCGCGGTATTTGATGCTGTTCTGCCGTTGCTCAATACCAAAGCGCGTATTCCGGTGTGTGGTGTTATCAGCCAGTACAACGGCATGAATAGCGCTTTTGAACAGGATCGTTTACCGCTGCTAATGGGCACAATCCTGAAAAAACGCCTGCGCGTACAAGGCTTTATTATCTCGCAGGATTACGCTGCTCATTATCCGGAATTCTTTAAACAGATGAGTCAGTGGTTGGCGGAAGGTAAAATTCAGTTCCGTGAAGATATTGTCGATGGCCTGGAGCACAGCGTGGAAGCGTTTCGCGGGTTGTTGGTCGGCAAGAACTTTGGCAAGTTGATTGTGAAAGTCGCTGACTAAGGTGAAAACGGTGGATGACGCTAACGCTTATCCACCCTACCACACCCTTTTGTAGGTCGGATAAATGCCGCGTCACCCGACAATATTTTTACTTTATATAGGGTCCATCAATCACCGAATTTCTTACCAGTAAATCCGAGGTGAATATATTCTCTTTGGATAAATATCCACCATCCAACATGGATATTAAGCGGGTGATGACCTCACTAATCATCTCACTCACCGGATCTTTAATACTGGTTAACGCCGGAGAAAGATAAGGTGCCGTGGGAATATTATCGAAGCCGATAATCGATATTTCCTGCGGAACGGCAATCGCCATATCACTCAGTTTTTTCATCGCACCCACGGCCATTTCATCGTTACTGGAAAGAATCGCGCTGATCTTCTGTTTGCCTGCTAGCAATGATTCTACAGCCGACACACCGCTGTCTGGTGTCCATTTACCTTGCACAATCAAGGCTTCGTTTACGCCAATATCATATTGATTTAACGCTTCTTTGTAACCCGCTAAGCGTTCGATAGCGGTAGGTGAGTCCATTGCACCGGTAATAAATGCAATATCATGATGCCCGCGCTCAATAAGATATTTTGTCGCGAGGAAACTGGAGCCTTTATGGTCACAACAAATACAATGGCTGTGGTGTTTTCTTAATTTCCGGTTCACCACCATAATAGGTTGCTTATGCTGGTCAATAATTTCATCCATTTCATCAATGGTCAAAAATCTCGGGTAAATAATAACCGCATCACAGCGTAAATCGAGCAAGAATTGAATGGCTTCGCGTTCTTCCTGGGCACTGTGTTTACCGTCCACCAGAATAAGTTGGCGACCATTATCTTCTAATTTCTTTGCCGCCTGTGAAAGTATTTCACTGAAATAACTGCCGTTATAAAGGGTGTTGGTGACCACTAGACCAATACATTCTGATTTATTCGTCGCCAGATTTCTCGCCAGCAAATTTGGCCGATACCCCGTCTCTTCAATGGCTTTATAGACCTGCTCTTTTGTGGCTTCGCTGACGTATCCCTTGCCGGATAAAACGCGTGAAACGGTCGCTTTTGAGACACCCGCTTTGTGTGCCACTTCTAGCATTGTCGACATGGGAGCTTCCTGGCTTTTCTGAATGCCCCATTTTACACGTTCCGCCGCGACAAAATACTGCCCTATACCCGTCATACTTCAAGCTGCTTCTTTGTTGCCTGCGTGACCTCGCCCGGGTCACTTACTTAAGTAAACTCCCAGGGACTCGTTCCCTTGCCGCCTCGAAGCAACTCGAATTATTTAGGATATGAAAGCGATGTTGATGACCTTCAAAGGCTGATTATGACGATCGTTATCACAAAATTAATAATCAATAAAATTAGTGTTTGATCTGTTAGTTTAACATGGTCAATCTAATGTGGAACCGGTTACCTATTTCTCAGACCCCTACTAGTCGATGCGGCGATACCGGAACGAATATTCATAACTTAATGAATTTAAATACAAAAATAGAGTGTCATACGAAAGAGTGGTAACTCATGGCTAAGAATTACGCGGTAGTATCTCAGTCGATAGTCGACGCAATGGGTGGTGCGGATAACGTGGGTGCGGTGACACACTGCATGACGCGTTTGCGGTTTGTGTTAAACGACGATAGCCGTGTAGATACCGCAAAGCTAAAAGCTATCAACGGTGTGATGGGCGTCGTTCGCAGCGAAAATCAGTGCCAGGTGATTATCGGTAACACGGTGTCCCAGGCGTATGCCGAAGTGCTGAAACTGCTGCCAGAAGGCATGCAACCGACGGTACCTGCTAACGGCAAAAACAAAATTACGCTGAAACGTATCGGGGCAGGGATTCTGGATGCGCTGATTGGCACCATGTCGCCGTTGATACCCGCTATTATCGGCGGGTCGATGGTTAAACTACTGGCCATGATTCTTGATATGACCGGTGTATTTGGTAAAGGGTCATCCACGCTCATCATCCTCAATGTGATTGGTGATGGCGCATTCTTCTTCCTGCCGGTGATGGTTGCCGCGTCGGCGGCGGTAAAATTCAAAACCAATATGTCGCTGGCAATCGCTATCGCCGGTGTGTTGGTACACCCAAACTTTGTTGACCTGATGGCAAAAGCGGCACAAGGCCAACAAGTTGAATTTATGGGGTTATCGGTGACGGCGGTGAAATACACCTATACCGTGATCCCGGCGTTGTGCATGACCTGGTTGCTCTCTTACATCGAAAGATGGGTTGACCGTATTACACCTGCGGTGACCAAAAACTTCCTGAAACCGATGCTGATTGTACTGATCTCAGCACCCATCGCCATCATGCTGATTGGCCCGCTGGGGATCTGGATTGGTAGCGGTATTTCTTCACTGGTTTACACCATTCACAGCTATCTGGGTTGGTTGTCGGTGGCGATCATGGGCGCCCTGTGGCCGCTGTTAGTGATGACGGGTATGCACCGCGTATTCACACCGTCTATTATTCAAACCATTGCTGAAACGGGCAAAGAAGGCATGGTGATGCCATCTGAAATTGGTGCCAACCTCTCTTTAGGGGGATCATCACTGGCTGTGGCATGGAAGACCAAGAACCCTGAGTTGCGCCAGACGGCACTCGCTGCTGCGGCATCGGCGATAGTGGCGGGTATTTCAGAGCCTGCGCTTTACGGTGTGGCCGTACGTTTGAAACGCCCACTGATTGCGGCATTAATCAGTGGTTTTGCCTGCGGCGCTGTCGCAGGAATCGGTGGGCTGGCGAGCCATTCCATGGCATCTCCGGGTCTGTTCACCAGCGTGCAGTTCTTTGATCCAGCCAATCCAATGAGTATTGTGTGGGTGTTTGGCGTGATGATTCTGGCCGTGGTGCTCTCTTTCTTCCTGACATTAATTCTGGGCTTTGAAGACATTCCTGTGGAGCAAAGCGATGAGAAAGAGCCAATCCAGCCAAACGCCGTTGTTGCACCGCAACATGCTGTAAACGTTAACTAACTAAGAAGAGGGATTTTATGTCAGCATCAATTTTTCCTGATGACTTTTTATGGGGCGGCGCCATCGCTGCCAACCAGGCTGAAGGCGCATACCTTGAAGGCGGTAAAGGGCTTTCAACGGTAGATACCATCCCACACGGCGAGCATCGCCTGGCGGTGAAGCTCGGTTTAGAAAAACGCTTTGCACTGCGTGATGATGAATTTTACCCAAGCCACGAGGCTATCGATTTTTACCATCGCTATAAAGATGATATTGCCCTGATGGCAGAGATGGGTTTTACCGTTTTCCGTACCTCGATTGCCTGGAGCCGCATTTTCCCTAAAGGGGATGAGAAAGAGCCAAACGCGGAAGGTATCGCTTTTTACCGTGATCTGTTTGCTGAGTGCAAAAAGCATAATATCGAACCGCTGGTGACACTGTGCCACTTTGATGTCCCGATGCATTTAGTGCAGGAATATGGTTCATGGCGCAGCCGCAAAATGGTGGAGTTTTTCACCCATTACGCTCGTACCTGTTTTGAAGCCTTTGATGGCTTGGTGAAATACTGGCTTACCTTTAACGAAATCAATATCTTACTGCACGCTCCGTTCTCTGGCGCGGGTCTGGTATTCGAAGAAGGCGATAATAAAGAACAAGTAAAATACCAGGCAGCGCACCATGAACTGATCGCCAGTGCTTTAGTGACCAAAATTGCTCACGAAGTTAACCCAAACAATCAGGTCGGATGCATGTTGGCGGGGGGGAATTTCTATCCGTACTCTTGCAAGCCTGAAGATGTCTGGGCAGCACTTGAGAAAGATCGTGAGAACCTGTTATTTATTGATGTGCAGGCGCGTGGTGCTTATCCGTCGTACGCTAAACGTCTGTTCCGCGAGAAAGGTTTTGAGCTAGAAGTGCAGCCAGGCGATGACGAAATCCTCAAGAATACGGTCGATTTTGTCTCGTTCAGTTACTACGCTTCGCGTTGTGCCTCGGGTGATATGAACGAGCTCAACAGCAATGCGGCAAACATCGTGAAATCCCTGAAAAACCCGTATATTCAAGCGAGTGAATGGGGATGGGGTATTGACCCACTTGGCCTGCGCATTACCATGAACATGATGTACGATCGCTACCAGAAGCCACTTTTCCTGGTAGAAAACGGCCTTGGTGCGAAAGATGAAGTCAACGCGCAGGGCGAAATCAACGATGACTATCGTATTAGCTACCTGCGTGAACATATCAAAGCCATGGCTGACGCCATCGAAGATGGTATTCCGGTTATCGGCTACACCTCATGGGGCTGCATTGATGTGGTCTCCGCATCGACAGGTGAAATGAGCAAGCGTTACGGTTTCATCTACGTTGATCGCGACGACCAGGGCAACGGTACGCTGGCACGTACGCGTAAAAAATCGTTCTATTGGTACAAGAAAGTCATCGCCAGTAACGGCGCTGATTTAAGCTAGTTTGTCAGTGTGGTGGCCGAGCAGTGGAGAGGCGGTAATCCTGCCAACAAATTACAACTTTCTGCTGACGGCCAATCACCATGGATTTTCTACACTGAAAGAAAATCTTTGTAGAGGTTCTACATGCCCTGGCAACCTTTTCTCTCAGTGATCCCGGGGGCAGTGCCCGTGGATCTTGCCATTAAGCACGTCACTTACAGTGACATAAGTGATAACTGGCCACTGAAGGATCAGGTGTTAGAGCAGATCAATGACATCAACCAACAGTTGGTGAACGATCCTACGCTTGAAGCTCCAGAAATTTTCTTAGATAACCAGGGGATGCGGCGGATCCGCTACCGCAACAAACTCTCCGAACAAGCTTTTCGTTTTCGCCCCGCACTGGAAGAATGGCGTTGTCAGTTAGTACCGACAGCGCTTGCGCTGTGGGCTGTGCAGCATCCACTGGCGGTGAGGTTGATAAGCGGTGGCGAAATGGATCTCAATAGCCGACCGTGGTTTATTCACGCCAACGATGCGCGGGGCATTCGCTCAAGAGCAAAAGTGATGGCCGCCATTGCCGATCTTCATCTCAATGATAACACCTATGTAAACTGGATTAGCCTCGCCTGCGGGGCGGCGGTGCCGGTTCTCAAAACATTGCACAGCGCAAAATTAAAGTCGCAGAAATTCACCTTATTGCTGATAGACAATGACAGGCAATCGCTGATGTTTTCTCGTGGGTTGGCGACGCAGTATGGGCTGGTGGAAGGGCACCATTTTCAGCTGTTAATGCGCAATTTATTCGACCGTCTGATTGTCAGTGACAAGCTCGTTCAGGAATTGGGTGAGCAGTCTGCTGAATTGGTCGATGGGTTAGGGATTTTCGAATACTTCACGCAGCCTCAGGCGGTACATTTTATTCGCCACGCGCTACGTTTGGTTAAACCCGGTGGCGTGTTGATTATTTCGAATATGCTTAAAACCAGTCCGCAAATTGACTTTGCATTGCGTTGTATTGGCTGGACGATGATTTACCCGCGCACGCTTTTTGAGCTCAGAGAAATTATTCTGGCTGCGGGGATTAATCTGCAGAATGTTACTGTGACGCTACCCAGTGATGGCGTGTACGCGGTGATGGAAATTAATGTGACGGAATAAATGTTTTGAAACCCTGCTCCTGGAATGAGGAGCAGGAGAATTAATTAAGCCAGGTAATTCATGCCTTGTTTCAGGACAAAATCACACGCCTGAGTTTTCACTTTTTCTGCCAGCGGTGAGCTGCCGATCGTCTCCAGATTCAGCTGCTGGCCATTCCCGGTGTTCAACAACCCCATCAAACCCTGGGTGTAATCTTGAGGTTGAGTTTGTTTCGTCTCGCTCTCCAGACCCAGTTTATCCAGAAGCTCATTTTTGACGTTTTCTGGGTTGGTGGCAGAAACCAGTTTGTTCTTCATGCAGTACTGCAAAATACCCGCAGCGTTGGTCATGGTGCTGGCACTCAGTGCACTAGTACCACTGCCGAGCAGGCTGGTCAGCGATGTCGCAGAGTTGCCCGTGGTGTCAGAACTGCTGCTGGTGGTTTTGCTTAATTCAGCTGCCGCACTGGAGAGCTGCTCCTGCCAGCTTGCCGCCATCGACTGGCTGGCAAATATGGTAGCTGCCAGTGCCAGAGCACACATAACCTTATTTTTTGCTTTCATCTGCTTATACTCTTTTCGATAACCTGCATTGCAGGATAATTTTCGTTGAGTATACCGCTCTCCCTGGGGTCTTCGGAGCCTGGAGAGTTCTTAAAGTATCCAGAAAGCATGATTTATTAGGGGCCGATGTAGCGCAGCACCACTTTTACTGCCATTTCACGGTAATGGGAGGTGCTATCAACCGGTTCCGCCCCATCCTCGAAAAGGTTTGAAAAGGTATAACTGTTCGCCACATGGTAGAAACTAAAGCTACTGATAAGACGGTGCACATCTTTGGCGGTGACAAGGGTGTTGAATAACTGTTTTTCCTGCCCCCGTGTTAGTACATCTTCCAGTAATTCCAGTGCGCTGCGGTTTATTTCGCGCAGGTAAGTCGACTCTTTCACGAAACGCCCGCGCTGCATGTTTTCCATGCAGATAATACGAATGAAATCTGGATGCGTGGCGTGGAAATCAAATGTCCATTCGACCAATTCCACCATCGCTTCTACTGGCGGTTGGTCAGACAGATTTAGCTTGCGTTCACAGCTGCGAATTTGGGTGTAAACATATTCCAGCACCTGAATATAAAGCAGCTCTTTGCTTTTGAAGTGATAAACCACCATTCGTTTAGTGGTGCTGGCTTTCTCTGCAATTTGCTCCATGCGTGCGCCGTTAAGGCCAAATTCAGCGAACAAACTAATGGCACTGAAGAAAATCTTTTCTTTCAAACTGGCGTCATCAAAACGCTCAGGAAGATAAATCTCGTGGGTTTCCACGCAAGGCTCCTTAAAGTCATCAGGCTGCTGGTATCGCCCAGGCCTGATGACATTAAAACAACTTTGTGCGGGCAACGCACTGATGAGTTAGCGAAGCCCTGAAACACATCACACTCGCGGGCGTTTACGGTACAACCACAAACCCGGAATCGATAAGCCAATCGACAATGCTCCGACGATAAACGACGCCTTCAGGAAGTTGGTCAGCAATTGAATCATTAGCTCTTCGGTGTAACCAAAGTGGCTGAGTTTCACCGCTGAAATCATGGCGGTGTAGGCGGAAATTCCTGGGAACATGGGAATAACGGCCGCCACGGTAAAGACTTTCGGGTGTGCAAGGAACCAGCGCGACCACTGGATACCGATGCTGCCCACCAGAAGTGAAGCGATAAACGTGCTCCATTCAATGTTCATACCCGCAGTCATCATCGCCATTCTGGATCCGTGGCCAATAGCGCCAAGCAGTGCGCAATACGGCAAAGCACGCTGGGGGACATTAAACACCAGGGCAAAACCAACGGCAGGAATGGCGGCCAGCGTCATGTCTTGTAATAACGCCTGCAAAAAGTCGATTACTCCCATCCTTTTAACCCCCACACTGACATCGCCATGACTACCCCAATGCAGGTGGCAAGCGTAAGCAGGCTCGCCATTGCCCATCTGGCAAGACCGGTGTTGACGTGGCCTTTAAACATATCGGCGACGGAATTGATGAGTGGAAACCCAGGAACCAGCAGCAGAACGCTTGCGGCCATCGCAATGTTTGAGGTCGCGGCGAACGGGCCTTTGGCAATGAGCAGGCCTGAAATGGTGGTCGCGACAAATGCCGTAATGCAGAAGTTAATTTGTGGGTGCAAATGGCGTGCAGTGAGTAGCAGTCGTATATACATCGCCACGGAACTGGCAAGGAAGGCGACCATTGCACCATCCCAACCGCCCTGATTGAGCTTACAGAAACAGCCGCAGGAGAGACCGACCATCAGCACCACTAACCAACGGGGATAGCGCAGCGGTTTAATGTGCGCAAAGCGTTTTAAAACATCTTTATGATCCAGCAGCTTATGCTCAGCCATGATCACAATGTGTTGCACTTGCGTCACCATGTGCATGTTGATGCCCCGGTCGATGTTCTTGCGAGTCGTGGTGAGGCACTGATTGTCTTTGATGGTACTGAGTACGATGGCGTTCGCTGAAATTGAGCTTTCAACGCTATCCATTCCTAATGCCAGACCTAAACGGCTGGAAAGCTCTTCAACCAAGGCGCTTTCCGCACCGTGTTGCAGCAAAAAAAGCCCACACTGGATGCAGAGGCGGGTGACTTCACGTTGTGGGTTTACATCTGTCGACATGCCTGGCCTATGAAAGGTGATAAGCGACAGCTGTCGCTCAAATTTTAACATTCTTCATTTTTAGCCTATGCCGCCCCTGGACTCAGGCGCGCCAGATCAATATTTAGCGTAATAACTTATTTCGCACACTTTTACGACGAAATATGAGCTCGTCCACATTTTGGATGTGACTTTCGAAAAGTGCACGTTTTAGACGGATATTGGCCTTCTTTTCCGCTCTTCTGATGATAAAAATGCACTAACACGAATTTGTTAAACATAAAAATAACATTTATATAACGTCTTATCAGAGAGCGTACCTTATGAAAACTCAGGTAGTGATAATTGGTGCTGGCCCATCGGGTTTGCTGTTAGGGCAATTGCTTCACAATGCTGGCATTAGCAACGTGGTGCTGGAGAGACAAACACCGGAGCACGTAAAAGGGCGTATTCGCGCGGGGGTTCTGGAAAATGGCACCGTAGATTTACTGCGAGAAGCTGGGGTCAGTGAAAGAATGGATGCCGAAGGGCTTATCCATGAAGGTGTTGAGTTTTTGGTTGATGGAAAACGTATTCCCGTCCCGCTCAAAGAGTTGACCGGTGGCAAAACGGTGATGGTATATGGCCAGACTGAAGTGACACGTGATTTGATGGAAGCGCGTTGCAACACCTCGGCACCCACGATGTATGAAGTCAGCAATATGCAATTGTTTGATGTGAAGAGTGATTCACCTTATGTCACCTTCGAAAAGCAGGGCGAAACCTACCGCATTGATTGCGACTATATTGCGGGATGTGATGGTTTTCATGGTGTTTCACGCAAAGCGATTCCAGTGGGGGTCATCCGCGAGTACGAACGGGTTTATCCGTTCGGCTGGCTGGGTTTGTTATCTGACACACCTCCGGTTAACCATGAACTGATTTATGCCCATCATCAACGCGGGTTCGTTTTATGTAGTCAGCGCTCACTAACCAGAAGCCGTTACTATTTGCAGGTTCCGCTAAGCGACAGCGTCGAAGCCTGGCCGGATGAACGCTTCTGGGATGAGCTTAAACAGCGGCTGCCAAAAGATCTGGCTGATAAGTTGGTGAGTGGTCACTCACTTGAGAAGAGTATCGCGCCGTTACGCAGTTTTGTGGTTGAACCGATGCAGTATGGCAACCTTTTCCTGGTGGGAGATGCAGCACACATCGTGCCACCGACCGGCGCAAAAGGGCTAAACCTGGCCGCCTCTGATGTGAATTATCTCTATCGGATTTTAAGCAAGGTGTACCACGAAGGGCGCACCGATTTGCTGGAAACCTATTCACCGATGGCTTTGCGCCGGGTGTGGAAAGGCGAGCGTTTTAGCTGGTTTATGACCCATCTTCTGCATGATTTTGCGGACATGAATGAATTTGACAGTAAAATGCAGCAAGCGGATCGTGAGTACTACCTGACTTCACGCGCAGGATTAACAACTATTGCCGAAAACTATGTCGGTTTACCGTTCGAGCTGGTTGAATAAACTACACTTATTAGGTAGTTACCTGTGGATTATTGCACTCTAAAAAGAGGATGACATGAATCTGAGCCCCAGTATTCCGGTATTTAAGCTGTATGGCGAAAGCCGGAACTGGCCTGCTGCAGATTTGCTGCATTGTGAGTCTATTCACAGCCGTAGCAGCCTTTATGAATGGCACATTCGTATCCATCAACATGCCGATTTGGTGCAATTACTCTATTTGCACAAAGGCCAGGTGGAGATAGATATTGAGGGCGTTAAGCACCATGTGGGGCATGCCTGTATTCAGGTGGTGCCTGCATTGTGCGTGCACGGTTTTAAATTCTCTCCTGGGGCTCAGGGGTATTCTCTGTCGTTCTCGGCTCCATTAATCGCTCAGTTTGAACAGCAGTTTGGCCGCCCTTTGCAGGTGCTTACACAAGCGACATGCGTACCGGTGAAAGGCTCAAACAGGCAAATCAATACGTTGTTTAGTACCTTACAGAGCGAGTATGAGGGCGCAGGGGAAGCGCGCGACATGATGTTGCATTCATTGATAAGCGCACTGTTGGTCTGGCTCAATCGGCAGTGTGCTCCGACTCCGAGCAGTAGTTCGCGTGTTGAGCGAAAACGCGCAGTCATTAATCAATTCAACCAACTGGTTGAAGGCCATTATCGTGAACAGTTACCGGTCACGCATTATGCCAGTGAAGTGGGCTTATCGAGTGTGCATCTGAATACCCTGTGTCATGAGTTCTATGGCTGTAGCGCTCTGAATGTGTTGCATCAACGCGTGTTACTCGAAGCCAAACGCAGTTTACTGTATACCAGCATGACGATTAGCCAGATCTCTGATTATCTTGGCTTTAGTGATGCAACCTATTTTTCGCGCTTTTTCCGCCGTTTTACAGGGACGACGCCGAAGGATTTTCGTCTTCATCCGATGCGTGAATTGAAAGCACTTTAATCGGAGGAAAGGTACTCTTTAATTATATTTAAAATATCCTTTAGCAGTGCTAATTATTATTTGTTATTAACGAATAACTTGTAATGATAGTCATCAATTGAAATACTCTTTCATCATTGAACCTTTCTTGTAATTTAAGTTTTTCCTTGTGTGGATTATAATTTTAGTGTTTTTGTTATTTATATAATTAATGCATGAATGACTCCCCTGTCATAATTTTAATGATATGTTATTAATTAATCAAAGGAATGATATGGAAAGTATAATTACTGAGGGTGACTTACCTTGGAAAATAATGGTCGTGGTACCCTGTGTGCTAACGGCGGTAGGGATTGTTCATCAATTAAAATCTATACCTGGAGCTAATAAGTTAGTCAATAATATCAAAAGGATTGATGAAGCTTATGGTGAAGTATTAAAGGCACCTGGCTCGCTTGTTGTTTTGAATATCAGTCAATACTCAACCCTGCTCGCTGAAGAGATAAAATTTATTAACTGGTGCCGAACAGTGCAACCCAGTGCCGCAATTATCGCTTACACGCGTAACCACACACTTAGCGTGCTGAACTATATTTCTGCTTTGGGTGTGCGAGTGATAGTTTCTCAATATGAGGAAACCGAGACATTCACCGACTTAATAATAAAATCATTCTCCTCTATGTCGATGCTTTCCAGCCCGATAATCAAGAATATTCTGGACGAGAGAATCTCATGTGCACTGACTGTGTGCGAAGCACAGGTGCTTGAGCAGTTATTTCTGGGTCACAACGTCAGCCAGGTGGCGCAGAGTTTAGGGCGCAATATCAGAACCGTGAGTGCGCATAAAAGACATGCGATGGAAAAACTCGGGCTGCAGTGTGAGAAAGATCTCCACGTCCTGGGTTGCACGCTGTTAGGGAAATAACTGTTTTAAAGGGATAAGTCTATGCAGGAAAGCAAAGCAAAGATCTTTTTGCGTAACCCATTTTGCCGTGCGTTAGTCGTGAGTAAACGGCCCCTAATGAGAGAAGGCCTTCAGTTTCTGATGAAGGAACACGCTGAGAAATCGTCACTCATTCTTTTGGATAATTATTTAGATCTTAAGCCAGAGGATTTGCTGTATGTCGATGTCGTGGTCATTGAGCTGGATAGCACTTTGCAGGAAATGTTCGAAGCCTGTGATTTCTTCAATCATTTACAAAACCAGTATCGGCAAGTGGAGTGGGTTTTCACTCTCCCAGCGAATTTGTTGAATATTGCCATTGAACGGTTGTTGACGGCCAACACTGCGTTGCTTTCTTTATATGAACCGATGAGCAGTATTATCGAACATGTATTTAACAGCGGCGGCCAAATCGAAAGAATCAGCCGGCATCTATTGCAGGAAAAAGCGGTTAACGCATCCAGTGATACGCTGCCGAATACCAACTTAACTTTTGCAGAACGTCGTGTTTTACGGCTCCTTAGTAAAGGGTGGCAACTGTCCCAAATTGCGACACTGCTTGAGAAAAGTTACAAAACTATCAGTGCGCAAAAAAGTAGTGCTCTGCGTCGGCTAGCACTGAATACGGAGGCTGAATTGTATGCGTGGATGCTCAGTGAGCATGGGATGCGGGAGCTGAATTTACCGCCGTATCACAAGGGAATATGAAGAAACGATGACTGAGGTTCGCAAGTCTGGCCTCAGTCATCTGGTTATTGGCAAACATCGACCCACTGTGCGGCAGTAAGATCAGCCAGACGAGTAGGGGAAATACGCACGGCACTATGAATAGCACCCGCCGCGGGCAAGACTTCTTCATACTGTTTTAACGAAATATCACAGTAAACAGTTAACGGGTTTTCCAGGCCAAATGGACACACACCCCCTACCGGATGACCCGTCCAGATAACCACTTCATCGCTACAAAGCATGCGGGCTTTTGCCCCCAAAGCGGCTTTGAGTTTTTTATTATCCAGACGCGCGTCACCTTTCGCGACGACCAACACGACTTGATCCTTAACTTTCAACGACAATGTTTTAGCAATTTGGCCCGGTTCAACGTTGTGGGCTACAGCTGCCAGAGCAACGGTGGCTGTGCTTTGTTCTAATTCTATAATGTTGATATCCGGAGCGTTTTCGGCAAAGAATTGCCGGACTGACTGCAGGCTCATGTTTTTCTCCCATGCTTGGTAGCAAATAATTTGGCATAAGGCAGTGCTAGATGTAAACCAGTAAACATTGATTTATACGTGCTCTAAAGACGTTGAGCCAATAAGCATTGCTGTGATGTGAAATGCCTAAATAAGTCAAAGTTTCAGCGATTTCTGGATCTTCTTCACAATCACTGCAACCGGTTTCAGTAACCGGTTGCAGAGTAAGAAAAGGCGATGAATACTGAAACGGTCACACACCTGTACCCAATAATAAGAGCAGCCTATGAAACCTATTTTTTTATGCTGTGCCACTGATGCCTCTCCCAGTGTTTTAGACATTAAAGCTGTATCTAAAAAGGTCCCGGCTACGGGGATCAATTATATTAACTACGGACTGTTGCGCGGCGATATTCTTCCCGCAGAAACATTCACGTTGAAAGCCTGACAGGAGCCTCGCTATGTCATCGAATCATGCAGCCTTTAATCTGATTTTCCGCTTTGTAGAAAACTACGTGAGTCCAGTCGCTGGGAGAATTTCTTCACAACGCCACGTCATGGCGATTCGTGATGGGTTTATTTCTGCGATGCCATTCATGATTGTCGGTTCGTTCCTGTTGGTCTTCGCATATCCACCTTTCTCACCTGACACCACTTGGGGGTTTGCGCGTGCGTGGCTGGATATGGCAAAACAATTTGAAGGGCAAATTCTGACGCCGTTTGATATGACGATGGGCATTATGTCTATCTACATTTGTGCGTCTATTGCCTATAACCTTGGTAAACATTATGTGAAGTCGCACGGCTTGGATCCCTTCATGTGCGCGATGCTTTCGCTGATGGCGTTCCTGCTCGTGGCAGCACCTAAAACGAAAGGGACTTTGCCCGTCGACAGCCTGGGCGGCACGGGGATCTTTACTGCGATTCTGGTGGCTGTTTACTGCGTCGAAATGATGCGGTTCCTGAAAGCACACAATATTGGGATCAAACTGCCAGAACAGGTTCCACCGATGATCAAAAACTCCTTTGATCTGTTGATCCCGGTGCTGGTTGTAGTACTGACACTTTACCCGTTGAGCCTATTGATTCAGTCGCAGTTTGACATGCTGATCCCGCAAGCGATTATGTCGGTGTTTAAACCTCTGGTATCGGCTGCTGACTCATTACCTGCAATTCTGCTGGCGGTACTGATTGGCCACTTGCTGTGGTTTGCAGGGATCCACGGGGCAGCGATTGTTTCTGGCATGCTGCAAATGTTCTGGCTGACAAACCTTGGGATGAACCAGAGCGCATTGGCACAAGGTGCGCCACTGCCACACATCTTTATGGAAGCGTTCTGGACCTTCTTCATCGTTGTTGGTGGTTCGGGCGCAACCATGGGGCTGGTCCTTTGCTACCTGCGCAGTAAATCTGCGCACCTGCGTTCTATTGGTCGTCTCAGTATCGTTCCAACCTGTTTTAACATTAACGAGCCGGTGATTTTCGGTACACCAATCGTGATGAACCCAGTGTTCTTCATTCCTTTCTTGCTGGCACCCATGGTTAATGCTGTGCTGGCATGGGGTGCAATGAAGATGGATTTGATTGGCCGTGTGATTTCTGTTGTACCGTGGACAGCTCCTGCGCCAATCGGTGCGGCATGGGCGCTGGGTTGGGATTTCCGTGCGGCGATTCTGGTTATTCTGCTGGCCGTAGTTTCCGGCATTATCTACTACCCGTTCTTTAAAGTGTACGAGAAGCAGTTGCTGGCGCAGGAAGCGGAAGAAGCACAGAAAGCGTCTGGCGAAGAGAGCCAACAGGCGGCTTAAAAGTAGGACCATAGAGTGAGATGAAACGGTGGGGAAACTCGCCGTTTTACTTTAAGGTGCAGTCACCGCAACGCTGAACATCTGGCAACTTATAGCGCTGGCAGCAGGTACGACGGACCAATAAACCTTCGCGTGGGATTACCGTGCGGTAAAGGGGATTATCTCGTCCATCTCTCAACTGTTTTTCAAAGAAACAGGCGTGGCGCAATTGCGCAATTGTCGCTTCATCAAGTAACTCTCTGAGCTCGCCAAAAAACCAATTCAGCAAATATCCCGTATTGCTCCAGATGAGTTTTCCATTTATCTCACCGGTGCTTTCCAGCGCATCAATGACAGGTATTAGCCCTGCAACCAACAGTTTTTCCAGGCGTTGCTGCAACGGCAACGTGGTTGCCACGATATCTTCCTGCACGTCTATCCAGAAAGTAGCGGCTCTGCCCGTTTCATGAAATTCGACATGAATATGTTGTGGGTCTATATCCAGCGCTCGGGGTTGAGTTATCAGTGCCATAACCAGCGGTGGAACCAACAGGCCAAGATACCATTGTGCCCACAGTGATTTCAGCGGTTTACCCTCACGGGCAAGCTGTGGCTGGTTGCGATAAATATGGTCGCTGTAACAGGCGAGCAGAGAGGTTAACGCCGCGGGTTGTGCCCATTGGTATAACGTCTGACTGGTTGCTGGAGCGGGTTCATTGAGTTTGATGATGTCATTAAAATAGGGCCGATGGGTGATGAAATGCGCGCGTAACTCATCTGCCTGCGTCGACTGCGAACAGGTAAATGGCGACTGCCATGCAAATTCATCTAAAAATGGAGAAGACTGTAAAACCATCGACAAACAAGACCACTAATACAAATGATAATGATTGCCAATCCTATCTATAGGTAAAGCCTTTAGCAAGACTCTTTTGTGCGTGGGGTGCTGATGTGGGATCTTGGTTCAGGAGGGCTGCAGTGACTCACTGCTCAAAATGCTATTACGGCCCTGGCGCTTTGCCCGATAAAGAGCACTGTCAGCCTGGCGTAACGCTTCTTCAATGTTCTGCTGCTCGAGTTCTGCAAGACCAATACTTGTGGTGACGTGAGTGGCAACATCATCATTAAACAAATGTGGGATCTTTAAATCATAAACCCGCTGGCGGATCCGTTCAGCAGTTTGCAAAGCCTGCTCGGCATCGACATTGGTCAGCAACACCAAAAACTCTTCACCACCGTAGCGGGTGACAATATCGCGGGAACGCACAGCATCGCGAATGGCGGCAGATACATGCGTCAAAGCCTGGTCGCCCATGCTATGACCATAATTGTCGTTGTAAGCTTTAAAATGATCGATATCCAGCAGCAACACAAAATGCGTGCCGGTTCCAACGGTCAGTACAGTCTCAAGACGGTTTTGAAACCCTCGACGGTTATACAAGCCAGTAAGAGGGTCTAACATACTCAAATCGCTAAGGGTTTCTTTCTCTTTGAGCAGTTTGTCCATTAAGCGACGAGTAAAATTATCATTACGTTGATGAATGATATTCTGAATAGTAATGCCAATGACTGGGAGAAGAGTTGAATATAAAATCTGTGGCCAATGATTCCCTTGATCGAGCCAAAATACTATCAATATCACGGGGAGGCATGAGGCAGTAAACGCTTGTATATTATTAATAAAAGAGATCGAGCCAATAAACAATACCGACAATAAGGCAATAATTAAAAAATTAAGATCTGCTATCGGCATAGCACTGACTTTTGTATAGATATGCCATGCCCAAAGTGAGCCAATTATTAACGAGACAGCGTTAATGCTGATCAGCATTTTTTTGTTGAGGAGCTGCAAGAACAGGCATAGAAGGCTTATCACCAGTACCATGATTATGGGGACGGTCAGGTGTTGAGTGTTGGCTGAAGGCCACACCATACTAAATCCGGCAGAAAATGCGTTTAGTAATAAAAATAAACGTAAAGAGAGTTGATGTTTCCCTTTGAGTAAGGCAAGCCAATTTTTTGCTGTCATATCAGATAGTTTTTTCGACTCGACCCTAATGTTATGCCATTGAATTGTATTATAAAATAAATAATAAATGTGATTACTTAGACTAATTATGTGGTTATTAATCGTACATTTTAAATCGGCGCTAAATTTATCACTTAAATGAAATTTTGTCACCAGATGATGAAATATCCTTAGCATCTCTAATGTAAACAAACATTGAGCACTCTATCGCTGACAAACGAGAAAATATATCATATGATATTGGTTATCATTTACAGTTATCGAGATGGCAATGATGTTACAACGGCAGTTAGAAAGCGCATGGGGTGTGCTGATACCTGGAGGGATCGTCGTCGCATTGTTATATCTGGATCTTTCTTTTAGTCAGTGGCGGGTGCTGATTGTACTGGGGTTAGTGCTGGCCACAGCGATGCTCTACCATAAACGGTTACGTCATTTTGTGTTGTTGCCATCATGCGTTGCATTTGCCAGTGGGCTTGCGCTGGTGATGATGAATCTGGGAGTGATGAAATAAGGAAGTAAAGCTGAGGAAGATGAGCAAGCTATATGTGCAAAAAAGGATAAGAATTGGTGCGAAGAGAGGGACTTGAACCCTCACGCCCGTTAGAGCACTAACACCTGAAGCTAGCGCGTCTACCAATTCCGCCACCTTCGCAATTCAAAACTTATCTGATATCGCCTTCGCATTGGTGCGAAGAGAGGGACTTGAACCCTCACGTCCGTAAGAACACTAACACCTGAAGCTAGCGCGTCTACCAATTCCGCCACCTTCGCGCAGTGCGAACGATATCTTGCGTGGTTAATGGTGCGAAGAGAGGGACTTGAACCCTCACGTCCGTAAGAACACTAACACCTGAAGCTAGCGCGTCTACCAATTCCGCCACCTTCGCATACCCACAACACCGAAGTATTGTAACCACGGAGGCGCATTCTAGATGTTTTCTGCGCGTCGTCAACAGTTAATTTGGCGCCGCTTTTCTAATCGCTGCAAAAAGCGGCACAGCAGT
The DNA here is from genome assembly GCF_035271705.1 of Buttiauxella sp. Lineage (GTDB taxonomy): Bacteria > Pseudomonadota > Gammaproteobacteria > Enterobacterales > Enterobacteriaceae > Buttiauxella. The sequence goes on along the minus strand of NZ_DATERI010000016.1, from coordinate 8,932 downwards.
GTGTTAGCGCTTCTTTACACCACGCACAACAACTGAGCGATAAACTTTGAATCGACCCGTTTGAGCAATCACTTCGTGGTTGCCAAAGGTTTCGTCCAGCACGTCCGGATAGGCCAGGAAGGCGTTCGCCACAATACGTAATTCCCCCCCCATATTCAGATGACGAACGGCACCACGAATCAACTGGTGAGCCGCATCAAGGCTGGTCTGCAGGCCATCATGGAACGGAGGATTAGAGATAATCATGTCAAAACGACCATTCACTTCGGAATAGACGTTACTGGCGATAACGTCGCCGACAATCTCATTGGCTGCAAGTGTGGCACGGCTAGCTTCGACAGCAGGTGCGGAAACATCACACAAAGTCAGGCGGACTTTTGGAGAATGTTTAGCAAGTGCTACCGCCAGCACGCCAGCACCGCAACCGACATCCAGTACTTTGCCTTTGGTATGTGCCTTCAGCGTGGAAAGCAGCAATTTGCTCCCGGTATCCAGGCCGTCACGGCTAAATACGCCCGGCAGTGTTTTCACGGTCAAGCCGTCGTGTTGATACTCATCCCACCAGGAATGCTCATCAAACTGTGGCTGTTTTTCAAGGCTTCCATGATAGAAACCGCAACGGCGCGCACTATCAATTTTATTCAGCGGGCTGAATTCTGCGAGCATTTGCTCAGCACTGCGCACACCACTGCGGTTTTCACCCACCACAAAAATGTCGCTACCGACTGGCATCAGCGAAAGAATATTCATCAATTGGAACTGAGCTTCTGGCTTATTCTTCGGCCAGTAATAAATCAGGGTGTTGCAGTCGCCAATCGTGCTGGCATCTGCCACCAGGCCGTATTGTGCATCTTCGCCCATCTGAGCGCTCAACACCTGCCAATGGTGAAATTGTTGGGTATGGACGCGACTTACAGCCGTTTCGAAACGGGCAGGCAGGTCGTCTTGTAAGTCACCGGCAAACAGCACGCGGCTTTCGGTAAAATCATCGCTATGGCGCAGCAGCACTTCACTTGCCGGGGTTAACGCAGTCATCAAATTACTCCTGGGAAATCAGAACCGGGATTATAGAGCTTTAATGGCGCACATTCGATGAATTTGCTATATTTGCGCCCCAATTGGCACTCTCACCCTGGTTTCGCTATGCCCCAAATACCTTTGCGACGTGACTGGTTGTTACAACAACTGGGCATTACCCAGTGGGAGCTGCGACGCCCGGCTGCGTTGCAGGGCGAAATTGCAGTCTCACTGCATGAAAGCGTTAAGCTGCTGATGATTGCCGAAGACCTTCCAGATTTAAGCGACCCGTTGGTGAACGATGTGTTGCGCAGTTTGAATCTGGATGCACAGCAGGTCATGCAACTGACACCTGAACGCGCCGCGATGCTGCCTGGCGAAAGCCGCTGTAATAGTTGGCGGCTGGGAGTGAGTGAACCCCTCTCCATTTCAGGTGCGCAGCTTGCGACCCCCGAATTAAACGAGCTTTATCAGAATGGCGCGGCAAGACAGGCGCTATGGCAGCAAATTTGCGAATATGAACACGATTTCTTCCCTCAGCACAAATGACTTGAGCTTGGCTTACGCCATCGAACAACGCAGCCATGCTTTCCCATGGAGTGAAAAAACTTTCGCGAGCAACGAGGGCGATCGCTATCTTAATTTGCGTCTTGATGTAGACGGCAAAATGGCGGCGTTTGCGGTGACCCAAGTCGTGCTGGATGAGGCGACATTATTTAATATTGCGGTTGATCCTGCTTATCAACGGCAAGGGTTGGGTCGCCAGTTGCTGGAGCATTTAATCAGCGAACTGGAAGCGCGAGATGTGTTTACCCTGTGGCTTGAAGTGCGCGCGTCAAATACGGCAGCGATTGCACTGTATGAGAGCCTGGGCTTTAACGAGGCGACCATCCGCCGTAATTACTACCCGGCAAAAGAGGGTCGCGAAGATGCCATCATCATGGCATTACCGTTAGGCTGAAAATCGCGTGATCCTTCAAGTTGCGGGATGTTGGCTGCACTCACTGACCCGCAACTGGAATGATTGAGGGTATAAATTTTAAAAGGTGTGTTGATGAACTGGGACTGGATACTATTTGATGCTGACGAAACGTTATTTACCTTTGACGCTTTTGGCGGTTTACAGCGGATGTTTCTTGATTATAGCGTGACGTTTACTGCTGAAGATTTCCAGGCTTACCAGGCGATTAACAAACCTTTGTGGGTCGATTACCAGAACGGTGCCATCAGTGCGCTGCATTTACAGCACCAACGTTTCCAGGGCTGGGCGGAAAGATTGTCAGTACCTGCGGGTGATCTAAACGCCGCATTTCTGAACGCGATGGCTGAAATATGCGTGCCATTACCCGGTGCGGTTTCGTTGCTTAATGCCCTAAAAGATAAAGTCAAAATCGGTATTATTACCAACGGATTCACTGCGTTGCAGCAAATTCGCCTTGAGCGCACCGGCCTGCGAGACTATTTCGACTTACTGGTGATTTCAGAGCAAGTCGGCGTCGCGAAGCCCGATCGTAAAATCTTTGATTTTACGTTTGAGAAAATGGGCCACCCGCCACGGGACCGCGTTTTGATGGTTGGCGACACCGCAGAATCAGATATTCTGGGCGGTATAAACGCGGGAATTGCGACCTGTTGGCTGAACGCCCACGGACGAAACTTACCGGAAAGCATCGCGCCGACCTGGGAAGTGACCTCACTAAGTGAACTGGAGCTATTGTTGTGTAATTGACGACTCCATTGTTAAACCTGACCTGATGGGTAAAATAGCCACCAGGTAACGTTCATTTGCCGCTCAGCTACGCCTGTGCGCACTTCACAGAAGATTTTATTATGACTTTGTCTCCTTTTTTGCAAGAAGTGGGGAAACGCCGCACTTTTGCGATCATTTCTCACCCGGATGCCGGTAAAACGACCATCACTGAAAAAGTGTTGCTGTTCGGACAGGCGATTCAAACTGCGGGTACGGTAAAAGGCCGTGGCTCCAGCCAGCATGCTAAATCTGACTGGATGGAAATGGAAAAGCAGCGTGGTATCTCGATTACTACGTCCGTTATGCAATTCCCTTATCGCGACTGTTTGGTCAACCTGCTTGATACCCCAGGGCACGAAGACTTCTCCGAAGATACTTACCGTACACTGACCGCTGTCGACTGCTGTTTGATGGTTATTGACGCCGCGAAAGGTGTAGAAGATCGTACTCGTAAGCTGATGGAAGTGACCCGTCTGCGCGATACGCCGATCCTCACCTTTATGAACAAACTCGACCGCGATATCCGCGACCCGATGGAAGTGATGGATGAAGTGGAACGTGAGCTGAAAATTGCGTGTTCACCCATCACCTGGCCTATCGGCTGCGGCAAGCTGTTTAAAGGTGTTTATCACCTTTATAAAGATGAAACTTATCTGTACCAGACCGGTAAAGGCCACATCATTCAGGAAGTGCGTATCGTTAAAGGGTTAGATAACCCGGATCTCGATGCCGCCGTGGGTGAAGACCTGGCTGCGCAATTGCGTGATGAGCTGGAATTGGTACAGGGTGCTTCTCACGAATTTGACCGTGAGCTGTTCCTTGAAGGCGAACTGACCCCAGTCTTCTTCGGTACTGCATTGGGTAACTTTGGCGTTGACCATATGCTCGATGGCTTGGTTGAATGGGCTCCAGCGCCAATGCCGCGTAAAACTGACACCCGTCAAGTTGAAGCAGCAGAAGATAAATTCACTGGTTTCGTGTTTAAAATTCAGGCCAACATGGACCCGAAACACCGTGACCGCGTGGCATTTATGCGTGTGGTTTCCGGCCAATACGAAAAAGGCATGAAACTTCGCCAGGTTCGTACCGGTAAAGACGTGGTGATATCTGACGCGCTGACCTTCATGGCCGGTGACCGCTCGCACGTTGAAGAAGCTTTTCCTGGCGACATCATCGGCTTGCACAACCACGGCACTATCCAGATTGGTGATACTTTCACCCAGGGTGAAATGATGAAGTTCACGGGTATTCCGAACTTCGCACCGGAACTGTTCCGTCGTATTCGTCTGCGCGACCCATTGAAGCAGAAGCAGTTGCTTAAAGGCTTGGTTCAGCTTTCTGAAGAGGGCGCGGTACAGGTATTCCGCCCAATCGCCAACAACGATCTGATTGTCGGTGCGGTCGGTGTGCTGCAGTTTGATGTGGTTGTGGCGCGACTGAAGAGTGAATACAACGTTGAAGCGATTTACGAGTCGGTCAACGTTTCGACGGCGCGTTGGGTTGAAAGCACCGACGTGAAGAAGTTTGAAGAATTCAAACGGAAAAACGAAATGCAACTGGCGCTTGATGGTGGCGATAACCTCGCTTACATCGCTCCAACAATGGTGAACTTGAACCTGACGCAAGATCGTTATCCTGAAGTGACTTTCCGTAAAACTCGCGAGCATTAATTTCTCGCCAGTCTATTTAATAAAAAGGCTTCTATTATATAGAAGCCTTTTATTTATATTTAATATGCATTTCAATAATTCATTCGCCCAGTAAATATATTGAAAATCCATTCTGATATTTCCTTTCATACATTTAATGTATCTCTACTTAATAATTTATTTAAAATTGGTGTGTCTGTCGTCTATTACGCGATGTGGTAATATCAGCAGGTTGTTTTTATTTTTATTGCTGAATATCGTCATATATCCAGAGGAATTAAATTATGCGAATGAATATGCTGACTCGTGCCATGTTTGGCATGAGCGCTTTGTGCATGGCGTCATCTTGCCTGGCACTTGAAGCCTGGAATGGTCAGGAAGGGAGTAATAATTTTGATGTTATCTTTAACGGGAACGTTTACACCAATAGTTGGTGGGTAGGGGCATCACAATGTCCAGGTACCGCCGAGCAAGATCAGGCAAATAACCCGTGGCGTTTAACTCGCGCGGCAACGGCCCAAGAATTATCTCAGTATGGTAATCCAGTGAGTTGTGATATTGCGGGAGGAAGCACTGATGATGCCACGCTGCCTGCGTTTAATTCAAGTCAGTCTTATTCTGCTGGAGACAAAGTTTCCGTCGACGGTTCAACATATAAAACAAGCGCTGCCGTCGCTGCTTATTCATTTATACCGGGTAAAGCCAACCCATGGAAACTCTGGCAACCTACGCCAGCATGGGTGATGGGTACGATTTATAATGCCGGTGATATTGTTACTCGTAATGGTCAGTCTTATGAAGCTCTCTTCTATACTAATAATGCCGATCCTGCTTTAGAAGCTAATCAAAACCCAACCAAAAATAACGGTCAGCCTTGGTATCCTTTAGGGAAAACCACGACAATCACTGAAGCTGAGGCAAAAGCCGCTCCTGCGATGAATCTCAGCACGCTTTATTCTGCTGATGCGCTAGTGACTGTTAATGGCACACCTTATACCGCTCAGTGGCAGGTTAAAAATGTTACCCCTGATGCTGTTTCTCCGTGGCGCGCGTATGTCGACTGGGGAAATGCTAAGTCTCGCGTGGGCACACCGAAATCCGCCTGGCCGAAACAGTTCTATGCACCGTATGTTGATTTCACGCTGAACAGCATTCCAGATCTGGCATCACTTGCACAAAGCAAAAATATTACCCATTACACGCTGGCGTTCGTGGTTTCTAAAGACGCGAATACTTGTATCCCGACTTGGGGTACGGCTTACAGCATGGGTGACTACAATCAATACAGCAAAATCAAAGCCCTGCGTGAAGCTGGTGGTGACGTGATGGTCTCTATCGGTGGGGCGAACAACAGCCCGCTGGCAGCAAGCTGTAAAACTGTCTCCGACCTTCAGCAACATTATTACGATATCGTCGATAACCTGAACCTGAAAGTGTTGGATTTTGACATCGAAGGCACCTGGGTTGCCGATCACGAATCTATTCAGCGTCGCAACCAGGCGGTGAAAGCTGTACAGGAACAGTGGAAAAAAGAAGGTCGTGACATCGCGGTTTGGTATACCTTACCGATTCTGCCTACTGGTCTGACGCAAGAAGGGATTTACGTCCTGCAAGATGCGAAAGCGAAAGGGGTTGAGCTGGCGGGTGTTAACGTCATGACCATGGATTACGGTAATTCTGTTTGCCAGTCCGAAGGTAAAGAAGGCCAGGACATCCACAGTAAATGTGCGACCTCTGCCGTGGACAATCTTTACACCCAGGTGAAAGCCATTTGGCCTGAGAAGAGCTCCAGCGAAGTTTATGCAATGCTCGGCACCACGCCAATGATTGGTTATAACGATGTTCAGGGTGAAGTGTTCTATCTTTCAGATGCGCACCGCGTTTATGAACATGCGAAGCAGCACAAAATTGGCATGATTGGCGCATGGTCGATGATGCGTGACCGTCCGGGTGTTGAGAAGCAGGTTTCTCCAGAGCACAGCGGCATGACAGCTGACCAGGTTCCCGCTTATGGCTACAGCGATGTGTTCTCGCCATTTACTACCAGCGGTAGTGTTGAGCCAACTGGCAATCGTCCACCCGTGGCGAATGCGGGGGTGAATCAGAGCATGTCTCAGTTGGGTGTGGTGACTCTGGATGGTTCTGCTTCCACCGATCCGGATAACGATGCGTTAACCTGGCAGTGGACACAAGTCAGTGGTCCTGCGGTTACCTTAAGCAATGCACAGGCAGCTCGTGCGACCTTTAATGTTCCTTCTCCGCTACAGCAGGCAACCTACACCTTCCGTCTGACGGTGAGTGATGGCAAATTGACGTCGACCTCGGATACCTCCATCTCTGTAGTGGATGCCAGCAAGCCAGTGGCACCAACGGTTTCTGTTCCGGCAACTCAACAGGTTACTGCGGGCAGCCAGGTGACTATCGTTGCAAGCGCTACTGACGCTGACAGCACCGCACAACAGCTGAGCTGGAATTGGAAAGTGCCTGCGGATCTGACGGTAATCAGCGGCATAAACAGCAATACGTTGGTCGTTTCTTCTCCTGCAACGGCTGAGACAAAATCTCATTCATTGTCAGTCACTGTGACCGACCAGAGTTATCTGCGTGCAACGGGTAACACCGTACTGCAGGTGAATGCGCAGGATAAACCTGAGCCAACACCTGAGCCGGGTGCAGGTTACGACTACGTTTATCCGGCACAAAGCGGCAAATACACCGCGGGTACTAAGGTGTTAGCGACCGATGGTAACGTCTATGAATGCAAGCCGTTCCCGTATTCAGGTTGGTGTGCTGGTGCTGAGTGGGCCTATGCACCAGCAACGGGAACCAACTGGAGTGATGCCTGGGTTAAACTCTAACGATTAACCCTCTCAGAGCGCGGCAGCCGCCGCGCTCTGCTACTTTTCCCGTCTTATTAATCCCTTACGGAATGTTCTTAAATTCCCCCATTTCGTCACGCATCGTCTGTTTTTCAACCACTCCCATCATGCAATTCTGTGATAGTTGTCTATATTTAACAAACCACTGACAAATTAGTTGGTCGAATCCGCCAGGTAAGTGAAGCTTTATGGCGAGTTCATCCACTCTGATTTCGAATGGCGTTATTAAAAACTGATTGGAAATTTTTAGGCTGTCGTACTGGCCTGACTCACATAGAAAGCCGTTACGTCGCGGCTTGTGCTCAAATTGCGAGCAAACAATAGGAATTAATCGATGACTATGACTACGACTAAGATTTCTAAAACTCTGTTAGCTGTTGTTCTGGGTTCTGTGCTGGCAAGCGGTAGTGCGCTGGCTGAAGACACCATGCTGAACAAAACGGAATCTGCAGCCAATACAGCAGGCGAAAAAATTGATAGCTCTGTAAAAGACGTCGGTAATTTCATGGATGACAGCGCTATCACTGCGAAAGTGAAGGCGGCTCTTGTCGATCACAAAGATATTAAAAGTACGGATATTTCGGTGAAAACCGATAAGAAAATCGTGACGTTAAGCGGGTTCGTTGAAAGCCAGGCTCAGGCTGAGTTAGCGGTAACGGCCGCCAAAGGCGTGGAAGGGGTTTCTTCTGTCAGCGATAAACTGCATGTACGTGACGGGGCTGATCATTCAGTCAGCGGTTATGCAGGTGATACTGCAACCACCAGCGAAATTAAAGCTAAACTTTTAGCAGACGACATCGTGCCTTCACGCAAAGTGAAAGTTGAAACCACCGAAGGTGTTGTGCAGCTATCGGGTACCGTGGAGTCAAACGCACAGTCCGAGCGAGCTGAGAGTATCGCAAAAGCAGTTGATGGCGTTAAAGGCGTCAAAAACGACCTGAAAGTGAAGTAACTGATCACACTGAAACTTTCTCCTCTGGTACCCCGGAGGAGCAAGTACGTACGCAGTATCAATACCAAATATCGCCAATGGGTGCACATCAGGCACCCATCCAGAAGCGATTCGGGTTCACTATGGTATAAGGAGAGGCTTATGTTTCGTTGGGGCATTATTTTTCTGGTCATTGCGTTGATTGCTGCAGCACTGGGTTTTGGTACTCTTGCGGGTACCGCGGCAGGTGCGGCAAAAATTGTCTTCGTGGTAGGTATTATTCTGTTCTTGGTTAGCCTGTTTATGGGCCGAAAACGCCCGTAGTATACCCGTCATACTTCAAGCGGTAGGTGCGTTGACTGCCCCCGTTCGCCCCAGTCACATAGTTATCTATGCTGCTGGGGACTGACGGTCTGGTCGCCTTCCTACAACTTGAATTATTTAGGTATATAATTATTTCAGACAGACCAAAGAGCCAGTCTATTTAGACTGGCTCTCGCGTTTTAAATCGACCAACAACCAAAAATAAAGATCCTTTAGATTAAGGAAAGCAGGGTGGGGCAAAGAATACCCGTTACGCTCGGCAATATTGCGCCGCTGGCGTCAAAAGCATTTCGTCCCGGAAAACTTGCCATTGTTTGTGAAGGCGGTGGGCAGCGTGGGATCTTTACAGCCGGCGTGCTGGACGAGTTTATGCGCGCTAATT